>USJM01000012.1 GCA_900555005.1 uncultured Lachnospiraceae bacterium
TATTGACAAAGAAGTGCCGCGAGGTGAAGGAGATGACTCCGCGGCTCCGCACACTTGCATCTGATATGCTGGAGACGATGTATCATGCGGAGGGCGTGGGGCTGGCGGCTCCGCAGGTGGCGTTCTGAGACGAATCGTCGTGATCGATGTCGGGGAGGGACCGGTGACGCTGGTGAACCCGGTGGTTGTGGAGCAGGATGGAGAGCAGACCGGATCGGAGGGCTGCCTGTCGGTTCCGGGAAAGGCCGGACAGGTCACGCGCCCGGAGCATGTGATTGTGAAGGCGCTTGATCTCGACATGAAGGAAATCACGGTCGAGGGACGGGATCTGTTCGCCAGAGCCCTCTGCCATGAAATTGACCATCTCGATGGTGTGATGTACCTATCCAAGGTAGAAGGAGAACTGTACAGCACACAGCCGCAGGAAGAGGATGAAGAAGACGAAGATGAGGACGTCTGAAAATATGGGAACAGGAGAACATTCTGCCGGAAAGCCTGCCCCGCAGTGTCAGGTCGTATTCATGGGAACACCGGATTTCGCATCCGGGATTCTGGAGGCGCTGATACAGTCTGAATACCATGTCATGGCGGTCTTTACGCAGCCGGACAGGCCCAAAGGACGCGGGAAAGGTGTTCAGTTCTCGCCGGTCAAGGAGACGGCGATGCGCCACGGGATCGAGGTGTTTCAGCCTGTAAGGATCAGGCAGGAGGAGAACGTGGAGCTGCTCCGCCGCCTTCGGCCGGATTTTATCGTTGTAGCGGCGTTTGGACAGATCATCCCGCAGGCGATACTCGACATCCCGCCGTATGGCTGCCTGAATGTCCACGCCTCTCTTCTTCCAGCGTGGAGAGGAGCGGCTCCGATCCAGTGGTCGATCATCAGCGGAGATACAAAGACCGGTGTGACAATCATGAAGATGAACGCCGGCCTGGACACCGGCGATATTATCAGCCAGGAGACCGTCCGGATCCGAGAGGACGAGACGGGCGGGAGCCTGTTCGACCGTCTGATGCCCGTCGGGGCGGATCTTCTGCTCAGGACGATGCGGGAGATCGAAGCCGGAAGAGCCGTCTTTAAGCCGCAGCCGGAGAAAAGCACAACGCCGTATGCGTCGATGCTGACAAAAAAGAGCGGGCTGGTGGACTGGACGAAGCGCGCAGATGAAATTGAACGCATGATCCGCGGGCTGTCCCCGTGGCCAAGCGCCTATACCTTCGAGCACGGCAAGATGCTGAAAATCTGGAAGGCGGAAGTTGTCCGCCCTGCGACAGACGTTGAAGCTGCCTCAGACAGGGAGCAGAAGAACTTGCATCCGGAAGCCGTGCAGGAGCCGTACGCACAGGGGAAAGATGCCGTTCAGGAGGCTGTCTGGGATGGAAAGGATGCTGCGCCGAATGGTGCCGGGGCGGGAACGATCGTCAGGGTGACGAAGACGGAACTCGTCGTGCAGACCGGATACGGTCAGCTTTCACTTCTCGAGCTGCAGCCGGAAGGCAAGAAGAGGATGGCTGTGGACGCGTTTCTCAGAGGATACAGACAGAGCGAGGGCGAAAGGCTCGGATACTGAAACGACAGCTGAAAGGAGAAATTGGCATGTACGGTTATGGCGGATATCCCATATACTTTGACTGGACGTATCTGCTGGCGATTCTTGGCCTTGTGCTGACGATGATCGCAAGCGGACAGGTCAGAAGCACATTTGCCAGGTACCAGAAGGTGAAGAGCCGGTCCGGGCTGACGGGGGCGATGGCAGCCCGGATGATTCTTGATTCGCAGGGACTGGAGAACGTCGCGATCGAGCATGTGTCGGGCAGTCTGACGGACCATTATGATCCGAGGACGAAGACGCTCCGGCTGTCTGATTCAACCTATTCCTACAGTTCCGTTGCGGCGATCTGCGTGGCAGCGCATGAGAGCGGACACGCAGTTCAGGACAAGGTCCACTATGGGCCGCTTGTGCTCAGAAGCACACTGGTTCCGGCTGCACAGTTCGGATCCTCCCTGTCATGGCCGATTTTTATCTTCGGGCTGTCTTCTCGCTTCAGCCGCTGATCACCGCAGGCATTGTCCTGTTCATGGTGGCGGTGCTGTTCCAGCTGATCACGCTTCCGGTGGAGTTCAATGCCTCCCACAGGGCACTTGAAATTCTGAAATCCAGCCAGCTTATTCCGGAGGATGAACTTGAAGGCGGCCGTCAGGTTCTGAGAGCGGCGGCGATGACCTATGTCGCAGCGCTTGCCGCGTCGATCCTGCAGCTTCTGCGTCTTCTGATTCTGGCAAATGACAGAAGGGACAGACGGTAACCGATAAGCCGGGCGGTCAGGCCCGGAAGATGCTGCTGATAACAACAGGGGACATAGCAAAGACATGGGAGTGAATATCCGTGCGCTGATCCTGGATGTGCTGATGGAGGTGACCGAGGGGGAAGCCTACAGCCATATTGCACTGAGGGATACGCTTGAAAAATATGAATATCTTGACAAGAGGGACCGGGCATTCATTTCCCGGGTCACGGAGGGAACGCTCGAGAATCTGATTCAGATTGACTATATCATCGAGTGCTTCTCGAAGGTGCCGATCTACAATATGAAGCCGCTGATCCGCAATCTGCTCCGCATGTCAGTCTATCAGCTGAAATGGATGGACGCGGTCCCGGATTCGGCGGTTGTCAATGAGGCTGTGAAAATTGCGCAGAAACGCGGCTTCTTCAATCTGAAGGGGTTTGTGAACGGGGTCCTGAGGGCCTGCGCACGCGGGCTGGACGGGGTGACTTATCCGTCGGCGGATGCAAGTCCGCTGGAGTATCTGTCGGTGCGTTATTCCATGCCGCAGTGGATTCTGACGAAGTGGCTGTACCAGTTTTCTTTTGAGGATGTCGAGAAGATGTGTGCCTCCTTCCAGACGGAGCGCCCGATCACGGTCCGTGTCCGGACGCAGCAGGTGTCGAAGGAGGAGATCATACAGTCGCTCGTCTCAGAAGGCGTGACTGTATTGCAGCATCCCTATCTGGACTATGCGCTGAAGCTCACCGGGGTCAATTATCTGCAGGCTCTCACGGCGTTTCGGAACGGGTGGATCTATGTCCAGGATGCCAGCTCCATGCTGGTGACAGAGATTGCTGCTCCGAACTGGGGCGACTACTGCATCGATGTCTGTGCCGCGCCGGGCGGCAAAAGCCTTCATCTTTCAGACCGCCTCAAGGGAAGCGGGTACGTGGAGGCACGGGACATCTCTGAAAAGAAGGTTGATCTGATGCAGGAGAACATCGATCGGCTAGGCGTGATCAACATGCAGGCGGCGCTGAAGGATGCGATGAAGTACGATGAAAAGTCTTTTCAGAAGGCGGACATCGTGCTCTGCGATGTGCCCTGCTCCGGACTGGGTGTGATCGGAAAGAAGCAGGATATCAAGTATAAAATGAACCCGACACGGCTTGAGGAGCTGGTGCGGATTCAGCAGCGGATCCTGAGCGTCTCCCAGAATTATGTAAAGCCGGGCGGCGTGATGGTTTTCTCGACCTGCACCATCGTGCGGAGGAAAACCAGATGAATCTGCAGTATGTGCTGGACCATTTTCCGTTCCGGCTTGAATCGATCGACCCGTACATTCCGGAGGTGCTGCGGGGCAGGACGACCGCAGGCGGGTATCTCCAGCTTCTGCCGGGGGTTCATGACTGCGACGGCTTCTTCCTGGCGCGCCTGCGCCGGGAAGGATAAACCTGTGTGTCGGGTATCTGTGTGCTGCGGGCTTAGGCGCGCCTGCGCCGGGAAACAGGCATGTGTGGAAACTGAGAAGGGGACAGATGGAAGAATACAGCGCAGAACAGGAGCAGAAAAAGGAAGATGGAAAGCGGGACCTGCTCTCGATGTATCCAGCGGAGCTTGAGGCCCTTATGACGGAGATTTCGGAGAAAAAATTCCGGGCAGGACAGATCTATGACTGGCTGCATGTACAGCACGTGACGTCCATTTCCCAGATGACGAACCTGTCAAAGCTGCTGCGGGAAAAGCTGGAGGCACTGGCCTGTATTGACGAGCCGGAGCCTGTTGAGGTGCTGACCAGCAGGCTGGACGGCACGAAGAAATATCTGTTCCGGATGAAGGATGGGAATGTCATCGAGTCTGTTCTGATGAGGTACAGCTACGGACTTTCTGTCTGCATCTCGTCTCAGGTGGGGTGCAGCATGGGATGCCGGTTCTGCGCTTCCACAATCGGAGGGCGGATCCGCAATCTGACTGCATCGGAGATGCTGGGGCAGGTGCTTCAGATCAGTCGCCTGGAGGGAGCGCGTATCTCACATGTTGTGATTATGGGCAGCGGGGAGCCGCTTGACAATTATGACAATCTGGTCCGCTTCCTGAGAATCATCGGAGATCCGGACGGGGAACGCCTGAGCCTGAGGGACATCACCGTCTCGACCTGCGGGATTGTGCCGAACATCTACCGCCTTGCGGAGGAAGGACTGCCGGTGACGTCGCGCTCTCCCTTCATGCCTCCGGGCAGAAGGAGCGGGAGACACTGATGCCGATTGCGAAGAAGTACGAGATCCACGCTGTCATTGATGCCGTGAAGGCTTATTTTGAGAAGACAAAGCGTCGAATTACGTTTGAATACAGCTGTGTGAGAGGGGTCAATACATCGGCAGCTGACGCGGATCGGCTGGCGGGCCTGCTGAAGGGGCTGAACTGCCATGTCAACCTGATCCCTGTCAACCCGGTCAGGGAGCGGGAATTCACACAGCCTGACAGAGGTGAGATTGAGGCTTTCCGGAGAATGCTTGAAAAAAAGGGGATTCATGTTACCATCAGAAGAGAACTGGGCCGTGACATTTCGGCTTCGTGCGGCCAGCTGAGGAGGAGTTACCTGAAGGATCATGGAGACATATTGTCAGACAGATGTCGGATTAAAACGAAATAGCAATCAGGACTTTGTCTATGCCTCCGACAGAAGGTAGGACGGCTTCCGTCCCTGCTCATTGTTGCGGACGGGATGGGCGGACACGCGGCCGGTGACCTGGCGTCCAGGGTCTGTGTGGAGACGATGGTCAGCAGCATCGAGGGCTCCGGGCAGACGGAGACCATTCCGATCCTTGCGGAGGCGGTTCAGAAGGCAAACCGGGCAGTTCTGAAGAAAGCGGCGGAAAAGCCGGAGTATGCAGGAATGGGGACGACAATCGTGGCTGCGGTGATCGACGGAAATACCCTCTATGTCGCGAATGTCGGAGACAGCAGGCTCTATCTGATCGATGACGACAGAATTGACCAGATTACACTGGACCATTCGCTTGTAGCGGAGATGGTGCGCTCCGGCCGGATATCGCCGGAGCAGATGAGGAACCATCCGGAAAAGAACATCATTACCCGGGCAGTCGGCGGGGAGGAAAACGTGGAGGCGGACTTCTTCGATGTCGGGCTTCACAAGGGCGACGTCGTGCTGCTGTGCTCGGACGGATTGACGAACATGGTGGAGGATGAGCAGATCTTCCGCATCATCAGAAGGGAAAAGACGCTGAGAGATGCCGGACAGAAGCTGATCTCGGCAGCAAATTCGGCAGGAGGCCGCGACAACATATCTGTTGTGCTTGCGCGGCTGACTGATCTATAAGGGCATCCATATGTTGAATGCAGGAGATTCTCTTCAGAATCGATATGAGATAATCAATTGCATAGGATCGGGCGGGATGGCCGATGTCTACAAGGCAAAGGACCACAGGCTGAATCGTTTTGTTGCCATCAAGGTACTCAAGCCGGAGTTCCGCAATGACGCGGAGTTTGTATCGAAGTTCCGCGTGGAGGCACAGGCGGCGGCCGGGCTTTCCCATCCGAACATCGTGAACGTCTATGATGTCGGGATTGAAGGCTCTGTCTACTTCATCGTCATGGAGCTGGTGGAGGGGATCACGCTCAAGGACTACATCCGCAGCAAGGGGCGTCTGTCTGTCCGGGAGATGACCGGCATCTCGCTTCAGATCGCTGCCGGGCTGGAAGCCGCCCACAAGAGCGGCATCATCCATCGGGATATCAAGCCTCAGAATATCATCATATCCACGGACGGGACAGCGAAGGTTGCGGATTTCGGGATTGCGCGGGCAGCGAGTTCCGATACCATTCATCCAAGCGCGATGGGGTCTGTACACTACAGCGCGCCGGAGCAGGCACGGGGCGGGTATTCCGATGCCAGAAGCGACATCTATTCACTTGGAATCACGATGTATGAGATGCTGACGGGAAGGGTACCGTTTGACGGCGACTCAACTGTCAGGTTGCCCTGAAGCATCTGCAGGAGGACATCGAGTCTCCGAGAAAATATGTACCGGATCTGCCTGTAACGGTGGAACAGATCATACTGAAGTGCACGGAGAAGAATCCTGACCGGCGTTATCAGAATATGACGGAGCTGATCCACGACCTGAAGGAATCGCTGGTCAGTCCGAACGGAGATTTTGTCAGACCGGGCGGTCTGCCGGCGGATGGCATGACGCAGAAGTATTCCCGGGAAGATCTGGAAGAGATCAACAGGAGAGCTTCATGTGAGAACGGCGAAGCCGGAAAGGCACCTTTCCCGGGACTGTTTGACGGAGACTATGACGAGCGGATGAACTACCCGCCGGAGGACGAGGAGACCGGGGGCTTCTACGGGTCCGGGGAGGAGGACTTCCCGGATGAGGAAGAGGTGCTCCGCGGAAGCCGAAAGAACCAGAGAAGAGCCGGGGAGAAGCGTGAAAAGCACGGTCATGAGAAGCTTGTGGCAGTCCTCTCCGCGCTGGCGGCTCTTGTGGTGGGGCTGACGATCCTGTATCTCGTCCTGCATACCTACGGCCTGATTTCCGGTGGCCAGAAGACCCAGGACGGACAGAGCGAGACCCCGCTGGTGCTGGATCTGACTTCCGATCCGGTCACGGTCCCTGACATCAGGGGGCTGTCCGAGAGTGAGGCGCAGGCAAAGCTCAAGAAGCTCAAGCTGGGATACCGGTATCTGGGAGAAGAGTCGTCGTCTGACTATGCGTCCGGGACGGTCATGAGTCAGAGCAGCGAGCCAGGGACAAAGGTGCAGGCCAACTCCACAATCGGCTACAAGCTGTCAACGGGACCAGCGGATTCCCTGACCGTTCCGGATCTGGCGAAAAAGACACAGAAGGAAGCGGAGAGTGCGCTGGCATCGATGGGGCTGAACGTCTCAGTGGACAATACCCGGTACAGCGATTCGATTGCGGAGGGGCGGGTCATCACGACAAACCCGGGAGCCGGGTCCGCGGTTCATGCGGGGGACACGTAACCCTCTATATCAGCCAGGGAAAGGATACACAGAGCATTACGGTCCCGGATGTGACGGGAAAGTACAAGGACGATGCTGTCACAATGCTCACGAATTACGGACTGTATGTCTATGTGACCAGCCAGCCGTCCAATACCGTCGGAGAGGGGCTTGTGATCAGTCAGGACCTGAAGGCAGGATCCAGCGTGCAGTCAGGCTCGTCGATTACGATCACAGTCTCGAGCGGGCCGTCCGGACAGAGCGATATTGTCGTGGGACCCGGTCAGAACAGTGCTTCGTCGTCCCAGACAAAATGGATGTGCAACGCACAGCTCAACGCGCCGCCGAATTATTCCGGCGGAAACGTCCGGATCACACTGAAACAGACAGGCGCTGAGAAAACCATATATGAAGGAGCTGGATCATTTCCGTATATCCTGAATGTCCAGGGGGAGGATGGTGTGTCGACCGGGACGGCCTATGTCTATACACTGGATGACAATGGCAATGTGACCTCGACGACGGAATATGACGGGATCGATTTTACGCAGGTAACAGGATGAAGGGAAAGATTATCCGCGCGGTCGCGGGATACTACTATGTCTTCGGCTATGAGGATGGGCGGACGCATCAGTGCAGGGCAAGGGGCATTTTCCGGAAGGATGGAAGCAAGCCTCTTGTCGGAGATGAGGTGCTCTTTGACCTGACCCATACCGAGGATACGGAAGGGACGGTCGATGAGATTCTGCCGAGAAAGAACAGCCTGATCCGTCCGCCGGTTGCGAATGTCGATCAGGCGCTGATTGTGTTTGCGCTCAAAGACCCGGAGCCGAACCTGTCTTTGCTGGACCGTTTTCTGGTGCTGATGGAGCGGCAGATATTCCCGCTGTCATCGTGTTCAACAAGGATGACCTGGATGAGAAGGATACGTTTGATGGCATTGCCCGTGTCTACAGAGACTGCGGATGCCGGGTGCTTTCGATGAGCATCCGGACGGGAGAAGGCGTGGAGAGGGTCCGGCATCTGTTTGACAATCAGACGACGGTGCTTGCCGGACCGAGCGGTGTCGGGAAATCTTCGCTGACGAATCTGCTCTGCCCGGATGCCGGGATGGAGGTCGGGGAGGTCAGCCGCCAGAACCGACGCGGAAAGCAGACCACCCGGCATGCAGAGCTGTTCCCCTGTGGAAAGGATTCGTTTTTCTTTGATACGCCGGGCTTCTCCAGTCTGTATCTGGATGAGATCAGACCGCAGGAACTGAAGACGTATTTTCCGGAATTTGAAGTCTATGAGCCGTCCTGCCGGTTTACAGGCTGTCTTCATCTGGCAGAGCCGGACTGCGGCGTCAAGGAGGCCGTCCGGTCGGGAAAGATCAGCAGGGAGCGGTATGACAGCTACAGGAAGCTGTACGAGGAGTTGAAGGAAGGGCGAAAAAGATGAGGTACAGGCTTTCACCGTCGATTCTGGCGGCTGATTTTACAAGACTTGGTGAGGAGATCCAGAGGACCGAGGAGGCTGGAGCGGAATACCTGCACATCGATGTGATGGACGGGTGGTTTGTGCCGTCCATATCCTTCGGGCAGCCTCTTGTCACATCCATCCGGCCGGACAGCCGGCAGTTTTTTGACGTGCATCTGATGGTGCAGGACCCGGAGCGTTATATCGGGGACT
Organism: uncultured Lachnospiraceae bacterium; assembly: GCA_900555005.1. Next base: position 8,927 of record USJM01000012.1, read on the forward strand.
TTGCGAAGGCCGGCGCAGATGGGATCACTGTCCATGCAGAAGCCTGCCGGCATCTTGACCGGGTGCTGTCACAGATTCACGAAGCTGGGTGCCGGGCGGGCGTTGCTCTGAATCCGGCGACGCCGCTGTCTGTTCTGGACTATGTGTATCAGAAGACAGACATGATTCTGATCATGACGGTCAACCCTGGATTTGGCGGCCAGAAGCTGATCCCCGAGATGTTCGGAAAAATCCGCACGCTGCGTCAGAGGCTGGACGAGATGGGTCTCGAGACGGACATCGAGGTAGATGGCGGTGTGAACCGTGATACCATCGTCCCGCTTCTGGAGGCAGGAACAAACGTCTGTGTGGCCGGATCAGCCGTATTCAGGGGCGATATCGGGCAGAATGTCAGGGTGCTGAATGGGCTGCTCAGGGACTATGAGAGAAGACGGGAAAGCTGAAGCAGCGGAGAAGACGCCGGGCAGCAGAAACAGAAATCTCAGGGAAGACGAAGAAGCTTGAAAGAACGGGAAAGAGGACGGAGATGCCTGAGAAGACGGAGAGCGGGCAGTTTGCTGATCAATCAGAAACAGCCGGAAGGGATGACAGGGTCGGAAAGAGGATGACCAGAACCGGGTATGTATTCTGCGGAGGAGATCTATCGGATGTGCTCCTTTTGCCGGTTCTGAGGCTTATTTCCCGGGAGACAAGAGATTCTGTAAGGAAACCATATATCATTGCGGCAGACAGAGGACTGGTGTGCCTCGACCGCCGGGGCGTGGAACCTGACCTTGTCGTCGGTGACTTCGATTCCGCTCCCTCAGGGTTTATCGATGATTATCGAACCAGACATCCGAAGGCAGAAATCCGCTCTTACAACCCGGAGAAGGATTTTACGGATTCCGAGATTGCCGCACGGGCGGCAGTGGATGCCGGCTGCAGCCGGGTCGTGATGATCGGAGCAACCGGAAGCCGCCTTGACCATGTCCTCGGCAACCTGCAGGTTCTGGCTTATCTGATGGATGCAGGCGTCCGTGGGGAGATCGTGGATCCCTGCAACCGGATCACGCTTCATGGAGGAGCGCAGGGCGGCCAGTTTTCGATCCGGAAGGAAGAACAGTGGGGGAAGTATGTCTCCCTGTTCGCCTTCGGCGGGGATGTCGAGGGGCTGACACTCCATGGCTTTCATTATAATGTGAACAATTTCCGGCTTTCCTCTGTTGGGAGCAGGGCTGTTTCCAACGAGATCGATGCGGACGCAGCCATTATCTCCTTCAGGAAGGGGAAACTGCTGGTGATCGAGTCCAGGGATACACCGGTGGACCGGGCAGAACTTCCCGGCTGCTGACTGAAGAGACCGCCGCTTTCATGATATATTTCATGAAGGCGGCGGCCTTTTTTATTACATATGTCATGTATCTCTGATGACAGACTTCACTGGAAGGCGCTTTGAAAGCGGATTATGATCATAACAGAACCAGAAGTCAGAGTCCGCCTTGTGAAAAGAGGACGATGAACGGATGGAATCACCGATCAATCATGGATGGGAAAGAGCCGAAGGAAAGGCTGGATGAGAGGGGCAGGAAAAGCGATGCGTGAGACTTCTGTACAGGTCCATTCACTGGTGAAACGCTATGGCGAGTTCGTAGCGGTGGATCATTTTTCACTGGATGTCGGAAAGGGGGAGATTCTGGGCCTTCTCGGGCCGAACGGAAGCGGCAAGACGACAACCATCAACTGCATTCTGTCGCTTCTGAGTTATGACAGAGGCAGCATCACCATCTTCGGTGAAGATATGACCCCTGAGCGATATGACATCAAACAGCGTATCGGGGTTGTTCCGCAGAATGTGGCAGTGATGGACAGTCTGACTGTGGAGGAGAACATTGATTTTTTCTGCGGGCTTTATGTGAAGAACCGCAGCAGCCGCAGAACCTGTGTCAGCGACGCGCTGGCATTCACAGGGCTTACCGACTACCGGAAACAGAAACCGAAGAAACTGTCAGGCGGCCTTCTCCGGAGACTGAACATTGCATGCGGCATCGCACACAAGCCGGAACTGATTTTCTTTGACGAGCCGACGGTCGCGGTCGACCCGCAGAGCCGGAATGCCATCCTGGAGGGAATCCGGAAGATGAATCAGAATGGCTCTACCATTGTCTATACTTCACACTATATGGAGGAGGTTGAGGAACTCTGCACAAGGATTGTGATTATGGATCATGGGAAAGGGGTGGCAGAGGGAACTGCTGCATCGCTCAAGGCGGGACTGCGGAACAGGGAAACAATCAGAATCCATATGCCGGTACGGCAGGAAGAAGTGCTGCGTGCGGTCCGTGAAGTGAATCATGTTTACCATGTGCAGGCTGAGGATGAAGATATCGTGATCCGATGTGACGGCGGCGAGCACAATCTTGTTCATATCCTGAATGTTCTGGAGGAGAAGAATGCCGTCTTCGGAAGAGTTACAACAGAGCTTCCGACCCTGAACGATGTCTTCCTGGAAATCACCGGAAAGGAGCTGAGAGAATGATGTTTTTTCACATATTCTGCTATCAGCTGAAGAATCTCTTCCGGAAAAAGTTCATCATCGGCTGGAATCTGCTCTTTCCGCTTGTGCTGGCGACGGCATTCTACATTGGCTTCGGTCATATGGTGTCCGAAGATCCGAACTCCTTTCAGACGATCGCAGCAGGGTATGCCGAAATTCGGTCTGTGCCAGGCCCCTTGGAAGAAGGGACAGGCAGCGGGAATGCAGAGATCTTCCTGAAGGTTCTGGGACAGCTTCAGACAGAAGACGGAGAAAATATGATCGGCTTGACCCGGTATGACTCAGAGAAGGAGGCACCAGAGGCGCTGCTTGACGGCCAAATCGAGGGGTACTATCTGAATGAAGGCGGAGAACTATCCCTCCACATCAGGGAGGAAGGAGTGAACAGCACCATTCTGTCGCAGATCTGAAACAATACCGCTCCGTGTGTACCATGGAGAAGCGGATTGCGGAGAACCATCCCTCCAGGCTGCTGCAGACGATAGCAGACCTTTCCGTAAACCGGGAGTATCTGGAAGAATATACTCCCGGCAGGCAGATCTCACCGTATCTGCAGTTTTTCTTTGCGCTCCTGGCGATGTCCTCTATGTATGCGTCCTGGATTGCGACCGCGATGATGGAGTCGATGTGTGCGAATCTGTCAGAGTGCGGGAAACGGTTTGAGAGCTCGGGAGCGGGAAAGTTCCCTTCCATTCTGGCCGGAGCGCTCGCGGGCACAATCTTTCAGACCGTCAGCAATGCCATCACTGTCTTGTACATCGAGTATGTTCTCCGTATCAGCTTCCAGGCACCTTTTCCTGAAATCATGATGATCATGGGGCTGGGGAGCGCTGTGGGTATCGGATTCGGGATTCTGTTCGGGACGCTGTTTCAAAGAGAAGCACTCAGGGTCGTCATTCCGCTGGCCTTTTCCATGGTCAGTTCCTTCTTGTCCGGCCTGATGGTGGGACAGATGAAGCAGCTGGTCGAGAATGCAGTTCCGGTTCTGAACCGGATCAATCCGGCGGCGGTCTTCACGGACAGTCTTTACGTACTGGCAAGCTACGGAAAAAACCGGCAGTACTGGCTGGATGTCCTGTCTATGGCGGGAATGGTGATCGTGACCCTGTCGATCAGCGCAGTGATTCTGAGGAGAAGACAATATGCCAGTATTTAAAGCTGTTTTGAAATCGGTGAAAGCCTACTGGATGACCTTCCTGATCTATTTTCTGGTGTTTGTGTCCTTCGCACCGATGCAGGCAGAGAGTCTGGCAGAACGCAATGAGAAGGTATTTCAGGAAGAAAAGCTGGCTGTGACAGTCATTGACCAGGATGATTCCTTGCTCAGCAGAAGCCTGGCTGATGAGCTGGAGAAGACACAGCAGGTTACCCGGATCCGGGGATCTGTATCCGAAAACGAGATCCGCAGACTGAAGGATGATTTGAATTTCGGGATCAGGGACTATGTCCTGATTCTTCCGGACGGTCTTGGACAGGCGCTGGAGGAAGGACGTACGGATATCCGGCCACGTTTCATGCAAGGAGGAAGCAGCGCAGCAGGGCAGCTGATGACGACCAGAATCGATCAGTATCTGAATCATCTTGCTGTTTATCTGCAAAGCAGCTATAAGATGGAGGATGCGCTGAAGGATACCGCAGCGGATCTTACGTCGGCGGACGAAAGCCGTGTGATTCTGGAACGGCAGGAGGTCAGGCTGACCAGAGCTTCCATTCTCTTCGGTTTCAACGGATACTCGCTGAGCATGATGCTGTGTATTTTCGTCGGCTGTCTGGCGCTGAAGTTCAGACAGAAGGATCTGGCGTCCAGAATCCGTGTCTCCGGACTATCTTTCTGGAAGCGCAATGGCGGTTTTTTCGGAGCGATTACAGTCATTGGTATTCTGACAGCCCTCCTGATGATCGCTGTGGTTCTTCTGGATGCCTTCCTCCACGGGCAGCATGACGTTCCAGGCCTGCCGCTCTACATCCTCAATACACTGGCTCTGATGTGTGTCGGTCTGGGGCTTGGATACCTGCTCAGCTCGATCGCCCAGAATGACGGAGCTGTCAACATGCTGGCCAATATGGCAGTCCTCTCCATGTGTTTCATCTGCGGAGTCTTTGTGGATATTCGCTTTCTGTCCCCGGCGGTCATAAAAGCTGCCCACTTCCTGCCGCTCTACTGGTATAATACAGGAGTGAAAATGATAGCGGAGCATTCTGCTGACGGAAGGGTGGGAGCATCGTTTATCATGCAACTGGTGATACAGCTTGCTTTTTCGGCAGTCTTCTTTGCCGGAGGACTGATGATCTCAAAGATGAGGGAACGGAATAATGGCTGATGCTGCAATCAGAAGCTTTGCGGCTTTGGAACTGATGGTTCTGATCAACGCAGAGGAGATCACTGCACGGAGTGTAGCGGTCTCTCTCTGCGTTTTCCTGTTTGCAGAATTCAGCGCCCTCGCGGCCCGGAAGAAAAGATGGCTGTCTGATTTGTTCCTGGCAGTTTCGTTTGGGGTGACGCTTTCTGCCATCACAGTGGCAGGAATGAGAGGGATCGGCCTGGTCATGTTTGCTGCAGTTCTGTATTCGACCGTTTTTCTCGTCTTTTTAAGCAGGAAGGTGTCGGCGCTGCAGGATCGCCTGCACCAGACCTGTGATGACGGGAAGGAGCTGGAAAGACTTCTCAGAACCCAGAACCGGTATCTGATCCATGAACAGGATACTCAGGTTCGGCTGGCGACAATGTCGGAACGAAACCGGATCGCCCGGGAGATTCACGATAAAGTAGGGCATCTTCTTTCCCGTGCGATTCTTTACCTGGGCGCTGTCAGAACCGTAAACAAGGATGAGACGATGGACAGACAGCTCTCCATTCTGTCGGATACACTCGATGAAGCGATGCAGAAGATGCGGCAGTCCGTCCATGACCTGCACGACGAGTCCATTGATCTGGGCGGGAATCTGGACCATATTTTATCGGAACTCAGGAATTTTTCCGTCGAGCGGGATCTGGATCTGGATCGTGACATTCCGCGTGCATGCAAGCTTGCGATTCTGGGAATCGCAGAAGAGGCTGTCACCAATATCATCAGACATTCCAGCGGAACCCGAGTGCAGGTCATCCTGCATGAAAACCGTGATTTCTGCACTCTTTCCATCTCAGACAACGGGTCAGTATCCGAAGAGACCAGACGGAGAGTCCGGGACGGGCAGACGGATGGCATCGGTCTCTCCAATATACGGGAACGGGCAAGGAGCTGCGGCGGGGATGCTTACTTCTATATGGATGATGGGTTTACGGTGTACGCCAGACTCCCGCTGAGAGGATGTTTGAATGATGGAAGAAAAGAAAAAGGTTCTGATCATTGATGACGATGACCTGATTACCATGTCTCTAGAGATGATTCTTTCAGCAGACCCGGAATTTGAGGTTGTCGGAATAGGGCGCTGCGGTGCGGACGCTGTCCGTTTGTATGGAGAATGCTCTCCGGATATTCTGTTATCTGATATCCGTATGCCTGACATGTCAGGGCTGGACGCGGCGGAAAAGATCCTGTCACGAGATCCGAAAGCTGTCATTCTTTTTCTCACGACCTTTTCAGATGACGAGTATATTGTGAAAGCGCTGCAGCTTGGCGTGAAAGGCTATCTGCTCAAGCAGGATTACCGGTCCCTGACACAGTCTCTCAGGGCAGCATTGAATGGACAGTCTGTTTTCGGAGGAGCCGTGGTGGACAGACTGCCGGTGCTTATGAGGGAGGAACGGAATCCTTTTGACTACCGGTCAAGAGGAATCACGGACAGGGAATATGCTCTGATTCAGCTTGTTGCCGAGGGAGATTCCAACAGAGAAATCGCTGACAGACTGTTCCTGTCGGAAGGAACAGTACGGAACTATCTGTCGCAGATTCTGGAAAAATTGAATCTGAGAGACCGGACGCAGCTGGCAATCTTTTACCTGAAACACAGCAGGTAATGCGGATCCGATGGTTGCTTTGTCACATGGAGGTGCAAAAAGGTCTGCCGGAAAAGGAAAGCAGCGGCGCCCGGTATCCCTTTTCTGTCAAAGAGAGCCTCCAGAGCACTGCGGCTCATACCGACAGTGATGCCTCCTGGGGGCTCCGTCCAGATCCAGATCGTTTTTACCGATGGAAAGCGAAGTAACCCATGCATTTTCAGGGAATACAGACCATTTTTTCGGGACAGTTGAGGAAATGAGGGCTGTCTGCTATAATGATAAACCGCATTATAAGGTGAATGCAGGAGTAAAAGGTCATCCCTCAGGGTTTTCCGGAGTCTGACCTTTATCAGAAGGAGAGATCAAAAAGCCATGAAATTAGGAATCGTCGGACTTCCGAATGTTGGAAAGAGTACCCTGTTTAATTCCCTGACGAAAGCCGGGGCGGAGGCTGCAAACTATCCGTTCTGCACGATCGACCCGAATGTCGGGGTTGTTGCGGTTCCGGACAAGCGTCTGAAGCTGCTTGGAGACCTGTACCATACGCAGAAGATCACACCTGCGGTCATTGAGTTTGTCGACATTGCGGGACTCGTAAAAGGCGCGTCGAAGGGGGAGGGACTCGGCAATCAGTTCCTTGCGAACATCCGCGAGTGCGATGCGATTGTCCATGTCGTGCGCTGCTTTGAAGATCCGAATGTCATCCATGTGGACGGCAGCGTCGATCCGGTCCGGGATATTGAAACCATCAACCTGGAGCTCATCTTCGCAGATCTGGAAGTTCTTGAGAAGCGGATGAACAAGGTCGGGCGCGCAGCGAGGAATGATAAGGATCAGGCATCAGAGTTTGATCTGCTGAAGCGTCTGAAGGCCCATCTGGAGGACGGAAAGCCTGCGATCTCTTTTGAAACCTCGGATGAGAAAGAGCAGGAATGGATTTCAGAGTATGATCTTCTGACAGCGAAGCCGGTGATCTTGCGGCGAATGTCGCGGAGGATGACGCGCCGGATGACGGAGCACAGAATCCGTATGTCGCCGCTGTCCGTGAGTATGCAAAAAAGTCCGGTTCTGAGGTCTTCGTCGTCTGCGCAAAGATCGAGGAGGAGATCTCTGAGCTGGAAGATGACGAGAAGCAGGCTTTTCTGGAGGATCTTGGCCTGAAGGAGTCTGGACTTGACAAACTGATTGCAGCCAGCTACAGCCTGCTGGGACTCATGAGTTTCCTCACGGCAGGGGAGAAGGAAGTCCGCGCCTGGACGATCAAAAAAGGAACAAAGGCCCCGCAGGCGGCGGGAAAGATTCACACCGACTTTGAGCGAGGCTTTATCAAAGCGGAGGTTGTGAACTACAAGGATCTTCTGGCCTGCGGCTCTCTTACGGCAGCCAGGGAGAAGGGAATTGTCAGAATGGAAGGGAAGGACTATGTCGTCCAGGACGGGGATGTCATTCTGTTCAGATTCAATGTATAAGATATGATGCATGACGATATTGCATTTCCCCATCTTGGATTTATCTGAACCATGTGATCAAGACGATTACGCTTCCGGGCGGATTCACAGTTGCGATGTACGGGATCACGATGGCGGTCAGTATGCTGGCAGGGCTCTGCCTTGCCATGCGGGTGGCGAAGAAGACGGGACAAAATCCTGACGAATATCTGAACTTTGCGCTGATCGGGATTGTGACAGCGCTCCTGGGTGCACGGATTTACTATGTGGCCTTTACCTGGGATTATTACAGCAGACATCCGCTGGAAATTCTGAACTTCAGGGGTGGGGGACTTGCGCTGTACGGCTCCGTGATCGCGGGTGTGGTGACAATCATCGTGTATGCAAGGGTCAGAAAGCTCAGTCTTCCGCTTATGCTGGATACGGCAAGTACCGGCATGGTTCTGGGGCAGATCATCGGGAGATGGGGAAATTTCTTTAACAGGGAAGCATTTGGCCAGTATTCGGACGGCCTTTTAGCAATGCGTCTTCCAGTAGATGCCGTCCGGGCAGACGAGATTACAGAGCTGATGAAGCAGCATGAATATACGGTCAACGGGGTGACTTATATTCAGGTTCATCCGACCTTTCTCTATGAATCACTCTGGAATATCGGGGTTCTCACAGTTCTTCTGCTGGTTACGTACTCCGGAAAGAAACGGTTTCGTGGAGAAATTTTTCTGCTGTATCTGCTCCTTTACAGCGCGGGACGCGCGTGGATCGAGGGGCTTCGCACGGACCAGCTTCGATTTGCGCATACATCCATCGCTGTTTCGCAGCTTTTGGCCTGTATTCTGGTGATCGTCTCAGGCGTCAGCCTGATTGTGCTCTCCAGGAGGAAAAAGGGCAGCCGGAGCAGGAAATCATGATGAGGGAAGAAGAAGTCTGCCGGGCACCCGGAGGATCCGGTAAGGACAGACTGAACGAAGATAACAATGTTGGAACAGGAAAGCAGGCAGTGAGGAATTGCTATGGCAGGAACCGATATCGGAATCGATCTTGGCACAACGAGTGTGCTTGTCTATGTGCGCGGAAGGGGTGTTGTCCTCAAGGAACCAAGCGTCGCAGCGCTTGACCGCTCGGACGACCGGATCCGGGCAATCGGAGAGGATGCACGCATGCTTCTGAGCCGGTCTCCGGGAACACTCAAGGAGATTCACCCGCTTGAGAACGGCATCATTGCCGATTATGTGGTGACGGAGCAGATGCTCCGCTATTTTATCCAGAAGGCAGTGGGAAGACTGTCCTTCCGCAAGCCGAAGATCTGCATCTGTGTCCCGGCCGATTTGACGGAAGTTGAGCGGCATGCAGTTGAGGATGCCGGATATCAGGCGGGAGCCCGGGATGTGGCGATGGTGGAGGAGCCGATCGCGGCTGCAATCGGTGCCGGCATTGATTTTTCAAAGCCCAGCGGCACATGGTTGTCGATATCGGAGGCGGGACGACGAATGCGGCGATTCTGTCGGTCAATGGGATCGTCGTATCGATGGGACTCAAGGTTGGCGGCAATGATTTTGACGCGGCTCTTATGCGGTACATCCGTTCGCAGTTCGGCGTGACCGTTGGACAGCAGGCAGCGGAGGAGATCAAGATGCAGGTCGGCACGGTTTATGATCGGCCTGAGGAACGGCTGATGGAGTTCATCGGCCGGGATATTGAGACAGGGCTTCCGAAGACGGTCCGCATCAGTTCGCAGGACTGCCGGATGGCGTTCCGTGAGCTGACCGGCCGAATTGTGGAAGTTGTACATAGTGTGCTGGAGAAGACCCCGCCGGAGCTTGCGGAGGATGTCGCACAGCGCGGTATCGTCCTGACAGGCGGAGGAAGCCTGATTGATGGTCTGGAGGACCTTCTGGAAGCCCGGACAGGTGTGAACGTGGTGACCTGCGACGACCCGCTCTGTGCGGTGGCGATCGGAACCGGACGCGCCGGGGAACTGCTGGATCTGTAAGGTGTGCTCGGTTTTTGACAGGGGATTTCATGTCGGATACAACAATCAAGGGCTTCGTAGAACATATCACATATAGAAGTGAGGAGACAGGCTATACGGTTCTGACGCTCTGTGCGGATGGAGAGGAAGTGACCGCTGTCGGCATGCTCCCGGAGATCGGAGAGGGGGAGACCATCCAGTGTGAGGGGACTTTCCAGATGCATGCCACTTACGGCAGGCAGTTCCGGATCCGGGAGTTTTCTTTGTCTGTGCCGGAGGACGAGGCGTCGATGGAGCGCTATCTTTCCTCCGGGCTGATCAAGGGGATCGGAAAGGCACTGGCACACCGGATTGTGAAGCGCTTCGGAGCGGAGACATTTGACATCATCGAAAAAGAACCGGACCGCCTGGCGGAGGTGAACGGTATCTCGGAGAAGAAGGCCAGGGAGATCTATCTGCAGGTATGCGAGAAGAAGGACCAGCGGGACGGGGTACTGTTTTTGTCACGCTATGGAATATCCAACACCCTGGCGCTGCGTATCTGGAAGGCATACGGGAGTGAAGTGTATCGGATTATCCGCGAGAATCCGTACCGCCTCGCGGACGAGCTGCGGGGCATCGGGTTCCATATGGCAGATGAGATTGCCAGAAAGGCAGGGATGGCAGTCGATTCCCGTTTTCGCGTCGGGAGCGGCATCCTCTATACGCTGGGACAACTTTCGGACGAAGGACATGTCTACGCCGGGGAGGAACAGCTGGTAAAGACTGCGGGGCAGCTTCTTGAAGCGGGCGAAACGGCTATCCGTGACACCCTTGCAGGGATGCTTCAGGCCGAAGACCTTATTCCGACAAGGATGCCATTTACCTTCCTCCGTTCTACCATGCCGAGTGCGGTACGTCGCGTCGCCTGAGAGATTTGGCAGAGAGTACGGGCCGTTCGTTGTTCGACGGGCTTTTCGATCCGTCGTCCCTCACCGCGGAAACCGGCATCGAATACGACGAAGTTCAGCTTGCGGCTATCCGGCAGGCCGTCACGTCCAAAGTCATGGTGTTGACCGGCGGCCCCGGTACGGGTAAGACGACTACGACGCAGGGAATTATCGCGGCCTTGAAAAAAGCCGGCCTGCGCGTGCTGCTGGCGGCACCGACGGGACGTGCTGCCAAGCGTATGAGCGAGGCGACGGGCTGGAGGCCAAGACCAT
>USJM01000013.1 GCA_900555005.1 uncultured Lachnospiraceae bacterium
AACTGCGACCGGCGGCCTGCGAACATACTCAATTATAATAACAGCGATTCTCATAAAGCATTATGCGAAAGGAGACTAATATTGTATAATATAGCTGTAAAGATACTGAAATTATGGTATTCGCTATATATTACTTTCGACAGGGGAGGTTTTACTATGAAAGATATCCGTATTGAACAAGTCGTTGGCCGGGAAATCCTTGATTCGCGGGGTAATCCTACGGTACAGGCCGATGTGTTGTTATCCGATGGGACTTTGGGCCGCAGCGCGGCTCCCAGCGGCGCTTCGACGGGGCAGTTTGAAGCCCTGGAATTGCGCGATGGCGATGCTCAGCGCTTTGGCGGCAAAGGCGTTAGCCAGGCCGTCAATCATGTCAATACAGTTTTACAGGATGTCTTGAGAGGGCAGAATCCTTTTGATACTTACGGTATCGACAACCTGATGATTCGTGCCGATGGGACGGAAGATAAATCGCGGCTCGGTGCCAATGCCATCTTAGCCGTATCGCTGGCCTGCGCCCGTGCGGCAGCTGCGTCCCTGGGGATTCCCCTCTATCGTTTCCTCGGCGGCGTCAATGGTAATTATCTGCCCGTCCCGATGATGAATATCCTCAACGGCGGGGCTCATGCTGCCAATACCGTCGATGTCCAGGAATTCATGATCATGCCGGCTGGCGCCTCCAGCTTTTCGGAAGCGCTCCGCTGGTCCGCAGATGTCTACCATGCCCTTCAGAAGCTCCTGAAGGCAGAGGGCAGCACAACTGCTGTCGGTGACGAGGGCGGTTTTGCACCGAACCTGAAGGATGACGCCGATACCATCGAACACATCCTGAAAGCCATTGAAAATGCGGGCTACAAACCAGGAAAGGATTTTGTTCTGGCGATGGATGCAGCCTCCTCTGAGTGGAAGTCAGAAAAGGGAAAGGGCTTCTATCATCAGCCGAAGTCCGGAAAGGACTTCACCTCCGATGAGCTGATTGCGCACTGGGACAAACTGGTCACCGATTATCCGATCTACTCGATCGAGGATGGCCTGGACGAGGAAGACTGGGAAGGCTGGCAGAAGATGACGGCCGCGATCGGTCACAAGGTACAGCTTGTGGAGATGACCTGTTCGTCACCAATACAGAGCGCCTGAAGAAGGGCATTGAGCTTGGCTGCGGCAACTCCATCCTGATCAAACTGAACCAGATTGGCTCTGTCAGCGAGACGATGAACGCCATCAAGATGGCGCACAAGGCCGGCTACACCGCCATCGTCTCCCACCGTTCCGGCGAGACAGCAGACACCACCATCGCAGATCTCGCTGTTGCGCTGAACACGCGCCAGATCAAGACCGGCGCTCCGGCCAGATCAGAGCGGGTTGCAAAGTACAACCAGCTGCTCCGCATTGAGCAGCAGCTGGGTGCGAATGCCGTGTATCCGGGATTTGATGCCTTCAACCGTCGCTGAAGACTGTTCTGAGATCTTCGATCTTCCAGAATCATTCGCCTTCACAGAAAAGTGGGGCAGGAAGCCATCGGTTTCCTGCCCCATTTACATATCGTTGTTGTTCCAGCTGCTGTATGATGACAACAGCCAGCGCATCTCCTGCTGCCCGGAAGATGCTGTCAGCAGCACATTCCCAGAGAATTTTCTGTGCATCAGCCCAGATAGATTGAATCCAGAATCGCCTTCCCTGCATTCGTCCTGAATATCTGCTCCCGAAAATGCCTGATATTCTCAATGGAATAGTGGCTTTCATCCGCATTCACGATATAGTCTGCCTCGATCAGAATCTGATAATCCATTCCATGGATATCCTCCAGCGTATGGTGATGCCCGACAAGGTACACAATCCGGGCGTTCTCCTCCGGAGAAAGACCGCAGTCCCTCAGGAATGCTTCGGCAAGCGGCATCCCTTCTTTTTCCTGATATTTCCCGTTCGTGTTTCCGTACTTTTCCCGGCACAGCGGGCAGGCAATATCATGAAGAAGCGCTGCCGTCTCCAGGATTTCCTGCGTTCTGTCATCCAGCCCCTCCAGCTGTCCGATCGTTCTGGCAAACGACCAGACCTTCAGGAAATGATTGATATCATGTGTATTGCCCTCCGAATACGTAATCATCTTTTTTGTGATGTCTGCGATCTGCATCTTCTCAGCCTCCATCTTTCTTTAAATTGCCTGTCCGAGGAACTGGCTCTGGTACAGGTTGTAGTAGAATCCCTTCGCCTCCATCAGCTGCCGGTGGTTCCCCTGCTCGATGATATGCCCGTCCTTCATGACGAGAATCACATCCGCCGTGCGGATCGTGGAAAGCCGATGCGCCACAATAAAACTCGTATGGCCCTCCATCATGCGTCCAAATGCATCCTGGATCTTCAGCTCGGTTCTGGTATCGATCGAGGAAGTCGCCTCGTCCAGGATCAGCATGGATGGGTGACACATCATGACACGGGCGATGCAGAGCAGCTGCTTCTGCCCCTGGGAAAAGTCCTCCCCGTTGTCCGACACAGGGGTATCATACCCCTTTGGCAGCTTCATGACAAATGAATGAATGTGGCAGGTCTTTGCCACGCGGATCATTTCTTCTTCACTGACATCCGGGTTTCCCATCGTGATATTTTCCCGGATCGTACCGGACTTCAGCCAGGTATCCTGAAGCACCATCCCATATCCGCCGCGGAGAGCATCTCTTGTCAGCATCCTGATATCCGTCCCATCGACAGAAATCGATCCCCCGCAGACATCGTAAAACCGCATCAGAAGATTGATCAGGGTTGTCTTGCCGCAGCCGGTCGGCCCTACAATTGCGACCTTCTGCCCCGGCTTCGCCTCCAGCGACAGATTCTCGATCAGCGGAACATCCTTCGTGTAGGAAAAATCCACCTGATCCAGGCAGACATGCCCTTCAAATGTCTGAGGCGCTGCCGCATCCTCCGCATCCGGAATCTGCGCCGGCTCATCGATCAGCTCAAACACCCTCGCGGCACAGGCGATGGCATTCTGAAGCTCCGTCACCACGCCGGATATCTCATTGAACGGTTTCGTATACTGGTTTGCGTAACTCAGAAACGCCGTCAGCTGCCCGACCGTAAGGGTTCCACCTATGACAGAGAATGCTCCGACAATCCCGACGCTGGTATAGACAAGGCTGTTAACAAACCGGGTTGCAGGGTTCGTGATCGACGAGTAGAAGACCGCCTTCAGCGTTGTGTCGGTCAATCTGTCATTGATCTCATCAAAATCCGCGACAACGTGCGCTCTCTGATTATACGCCTTAACCACCCTCTGGCCCTCGACCATCTCATTGATCAGTCCTGTCTGCTCTCCCCGGATTGCCGTCTGCTTCTGGAACATTGAGTATGTCCGCTTCGAAATGAACCCCGCCACCAGGAAGGATACCGGGGTGATGACCACGACAGCGAGTGTAATCTTCACATTGACCGACAGCATGAACGCCAGCGTTCCGACAATGGTCACCACGCCGCTGAAAAGCTGGGTGAACCCCATCAGCAGTCCGTCGGCAAACTGATCGGCATCGGCGATGACCCGGCTCTCGATGTCCCCGTAGGGATGCGCGTCGATAAAGCTGAGCGGCAGCTTTTCAATCTTCTCAAAAGCATCGTTGCGGATATCCCGGACAACCTCAAAAGTCATCTTGTTGTTGCACAGGTTCATCAGCCACTGGCCGGCGCCTGTGATCGCTGCACAGCAGATGATTTTATAGATGATTCCCCGGACTCCGTAAAAATCCACCCTTCCTTTTCCGATCATATAGTCGACGGAACGTCCGGTCAGCTTCGGGATGTAAAGCGTCAGCAGTACCGTCACGACAGCCAGGGCCAGAGAAAGATACAGGTAGATTCTATATTTCCAAATATACCGGACAATCCTTCTGAGTGTCGCCTTCTGGCTTTCCTTCTTTTCCTGTTTACGCATGGGCGGCCTCCTTCGGGAACTGCGAATAATAGATTTCCTGGTACACTTCATTGGATCTCAGAAGCTCTTCATGTGTCCCTTTCCCGACCAGCTTTCCGTCGTCCAGGACCAGAATCAGGTCTGCGTACTGCACAGAAGCGGCACGCTGGGAGACAATAAACGTTGTCATCGAATGGCTCATTTTCCGGATGGCCATGCGGAGCTTTGCATCCGTCGCGAAATCAAGCGCCGATGCACTGTCATCCAGAATCAGGATGTCCGGCTTTTTCATCAGTGCGCGTGCGATCGTCAGGCGCTGCCGCTGCCCGCCTGACAAATTTCTTCCATTCTGCTCCAGCATGTACCCGACACCGCCCGGCTTTTTGTCCACATATTCCTTCGCCTGAGAGGTCTCAAGTGCGTATTCAAAGTCTTGACTCGATGCCTCTGCGTTCCCCCACCGAAGATTATCCGCGATGCTCCCCTTGAACAGCTCTGCCTTCTGGAGCACAATTCCGACATGATCTCTGAGAGAGGCAGTATCCAGTTTCCGGACATCGGTTCCGAAGACATCCACCTCTCCTTCTGACACATCATAAAAACGCGGAATCAGGTTCACAAGTGAAGACTTTCCGCTCCCGGTTCCGCCGATGATTCCGACGGTCTGTCCTTTCCTTGCTTCAAATGAAATATGCTCCAGCGCACGCCCTGCGCTTCCCTTATAGGAGAGCGATACATCCCGGAAAGCAACAGCCGGTCTATCATCTTCCACGGCGGAGAGCTTCTGCTTTCCATTCTTCATGTCAGGCTGCACAGCCAGAACCGCCGCGATCCGGTCGCCGCAGGCCGCCGCCTTTGTCATCTGGATGATCAGATTGGCCAGCTTGATCAGCTCGATCAGGATCTGGGACATATAATTCAGAAGCGCGACAACCTGTCCGGCTTTCAGAATCCCTGTATCAATCCGGACCGCGCCAACATAGATCAGCGCACAGGTTGAAAGATTGATGATGACATAGGTTACCGGATTCATCAGGCCTGATATACGTCCGACAAATTTCTGAGAAGCGGCGAGCGTCCGGTTGTTTTCCCGGAACCGCCTTGTCTCGTCCGGCTCCTTCCGGAAGGCCCGTATCACCCGGACACCTGTCAGATTCTCCCGCGTACTCGTCATTATCCGGTCCAGATTGGCCTGTACACCCTTGTAAAGCGGCATGGTCGCCAGCATGATACCGAAAACCACAACGGACAGAATCGGAATGGTGATTACAAAGAGCATAGCCGAGCGTGCGTCAACCGTGAAGGCCATGATCATTGCCCCAAACACCACAAAGGGCGAACGCAGAAACAGACGCAGAAACAGGTTGACGCCGTTCTGAACCTGGTTGACATCACTTGTCAGACGCGTGATCAGCGTATCCGTCCCGAATGTATCCATCTGTGAGAAGGTCAGGCTCTGGATCTTGTCAAAAAGCGCATGGCGCAGCGCCCCGGCGAACCCGGTTGCCGCCTTTGCCGCAAAGTACTGCGCGGTAATAGAAGCTGCCAGTCCTACAACTCCAAGAAGAATCAGTACAAGGCACATGGAAATGACATAGTGACGGTCATTGTTCCGAATTCCGGTGTCGATGACAGCCGCCATGACAAGCGGGACCAGGAGCTCGATGTCGCCTCCAGCATCTTGAACAGTGGTGCCAGTATCGATTCTTTTCGATACTTTTTCAGATAAACAAGCAGCGATTTCATACTGTTCCTTTCTTTGATAAGCCTTTTCAGCTCTGTTCTTTTGCTGCCTTCTCATCGTAACACCATATGATCTATATGAATAATATTGATTTTATATTATAATGATATGAAATTCGTATTGTATGATGAAAGCGGCCGAATCGATCCGAGAGAAAATCATGGAACTGAAACAGATGTTGTACTATACGGTGATCGTTGAAGAAGGGACCTTTCAGGCTGCTGCCAGAAAGCTGAACATGACGCAGCCGCCCCTGAGCGCTCAGATCCGGCAGCTGGAGGAAGAGATCGGCGCCCCGCTTTTGATCAGAGGCCCCAGACATGTCCGGATGACAGATACAGGAGACTTTTTTTACCGCCGGGCAAAAAATATGCTCCAGCTTGCAGACGCTACAGAAAAAGAACTGAAAGACCGGAGGATGGGAAAGAGCGGAACAATCCGGCTCGGCGTCATCTCCTCCGCATCAGAACACCTGCTGCAGCGGTATGTCAGACCCTTTTCTGCCCTGTATCCGGATGTCCACTTTGAACTGACAGAGGCCAATACCTATGAGCTTCTGTCCCGGCTCGATTCGGACCTGCTGGATCTGGCACTTGTGCGGACTCCCTTTACCCGGGAGCCTTCCTACGAGATCCGGGAGCTTGATGCGGAGTTCCTCTGCGCTGTCAGCATACAGACCGGACTGTCAGACTGCGGACGCGCAGTCTCAGATGCACGACCCTGCAGGGATCGGGAATCCGCGCAGGAAAGCGGCCATGCCACACCGGATGCATCTCTCTGGAAGCTCTCCGCCCGCTTCCCCTGATCATCTACAGAAGGTGGAAACAGCTGCTGGATACCCGCTTCGCCGAGACCGGAGATGTACCGCATTACTACTGCATTGCTGACGACGCGAGAACCTGTATCTCCTGGGCAAAGGCCGGACTCGGATATGCAATCGTTCCGCTCTCCGCCACCTACACGCTTAATTCCGGGAGCAGGCTCTCCAGACCGTCTGCATTCAATGATCCATCCGTTCAGGATGTAAATCCATTCTCTGCAGGAGGAGTCCCTGCCCCGGTGCACGCAGATCATCTGCCGGAGCCCTCAGCCTCCTCGCTGTGGATCCGGCGGACAATCCGCCCGGCAGTCAGCTCAACTGTCTGTGCTGTCACCCGGAAAACCGCCTATCAGTCCTCCGCACTCGAACTTTTTCTGAACACCTGCGAAAGCGGTCTCTCCAGCGTCAGATCAGGCTGAAGGAGCGAGCTTGACCCGGATTACAATACATGCCAGATTCAGAACACGCGGATCCCCGGGTTCCGCCTTCCTCTTACAGCGTCCCTGTCCGGAAGAACCGGATATGGAATGCTGTGCCTTCTCCTTCCGCTCCTGAAACCTCGATGCTGCCGTTCTGCTTCTGAATCACTTCCTTCGCCAGCGACAGGCCGATCCCGGCGCTGTCCGGAGAGGCCTGCTTTCCCTTATAGAACCGTTCAAAAATATGAGGCAGATCTCCTTCCGATATGCCGCATCCGTTGTCACAAATATCCAGATCCACTGCAACCACAGACTGACTGGCCCTGATTCGGACCGTTCCGCCTGGCGTATGCTCGATTGCATTGCGAATGATGTTACTCAGTGCCTCTTTCGTCCATCTGGAATCCGTAATGATCGATACATTTCCCGGGACATTCATCTTCAGCGCTGTCCCATTCAGCTCTGCATAGACAGAAAGATCCTGAAGCACAGACGCCAGAAGCACTGCCAGGCTGACGGTCTCCCGGCGAAAGGCAATCGCCCCTGCGTCCATCTGTGCAATCGCCAGGAGGGTATGAACCAGCCAGTTCAGATGATCCGCGCTTTCATGAATCGAACGGACGCAGCTGTCCCTTGTCTCCTTATCCAGTTCATCCCCCATCAGGTTCTCACTCATGAGGGTAATGACTGACAGCGGGGTCTTCATCTGATGAGAGATGTTTTCAAGCATCTCAGCAAGATACCCGCTGCGCGCCTTTTCCCTGGCATACTGCTCATGCAGCGACGCTGCAAGCTTGTATACCTCACTCTGGAGAACTCTGACGTCCCCCTCCTGCATCGTTTCCATAGAAGGCAGCTGCGTTTTATCCTGCACCTGCTCCGTGTAAGCCGTCAGTTCTCTGATTTCTCTCTTGATTCGCCGAAGTCTGACCAGTTCCCCGACAGCCAGCGTCATCACAATCAGTAAGGCACCTGAAAACAGGCCAACCCAAAGTACAGCATCTCCTGCCCCTCTCTGTCTGCATCCCCACGCTGCAGCTCCGGGATTCTTCCCGCCTGTGGCACGCCCCTTTATGGTTCTCTCCGTCACGACTTTCCCGATTCTGAAGCCGGCATCCGCGCCATCGGCTCAGGAATCTTCCCGAAGCCGGTATCCCATGCCGCGCACCGTTTCAATCTGCTGCCCGCTCTCATCATCCAGCTTCTGCCTCAGCCGCCTGATATAAACCGTCAGCGTATTGTCATTCACGAAGTTGCCCCCATCATCCCACAGGAAAGAGAGGATCTGGTTCCGTCTGAGCAGCTGTCCGCGGTTTTGAAGGAATACCAGAAGCAGCCTGTACTCGACTGCCGAAAGCATGATCTCCTTTCCCTGCCTTTCGACTTTTCCCTTCCGGATATCGATCACATTCTCCCCGACCCGGAAGATCGTCTTTTTCTCCCCATGCGGCACGATTCTGCGCCGGATGGCATCCATCCTCGCAAGCAGTTCCCGGAGATGAAACGGCTTTGTAATGTAGTCGTCTCCACCGCTGCCCAGTGCCTCAACCGCATTTTTCTCGTCATCACACGCTGTCAGAAAGATGATCGGGACAGATGACCTGCGTCTGATATGCCTGCAGACCTCCATGCCGGTTCCATCCGGAAGCCTCATGTCCAGCAGTACAAAATCGATGCTGTCCGCCTGTTGATCATACACAGACAAGGCCTCCCTCACAGAACCGGCCGGAAGGACCTGGCTGCCCTTTGTCTTCAGGGCAACCTGCAGTCCCATCATCAGCATCCGGTCATCTTCCACAATCAGGATCATATACTCTCCGTCTTGATTTCCTCAATGATGTCTGAGGCGGCTTCCTTCCTGCATCTGCCTTGAGCAATACAGAGGACAGCCACCGCTGTCGCAAGTATCATCAGGCCAATCATACCATACGGAACCGGAATCGAGAATCTTCCAAATGCCTCCATGATCACCCTTTTGAAAACCAGACACAAAGCAGCTGAGACAGGCAGCGCCACCAGGAATGCCTCGAGGAGCAGCCCCGAAAACTCCCGCAGCGTCAGCTGGCGCATCTCCCTTCTCGTCATGCCCACTGACCGCAGTATCGCATTCTGCCTTCTCCGCACCACGAAGAGACTGCAGACAGAATTGTAGACATTCAGAAAGCAGATCAGGCAGCTGAAGAACAGAAACAGAAGCATCAGCGTGCGGATCATCTTCGCCACCATCTCCAGGAAGGAACCGCTTTCAAGACTCCCTGAATCAACCAGCTCCAGATGCTTTGCCGACTCGATCTGCGAGAGCACCGGCTCCGCCTCCTTTCCGGCATCAAAGCTGATCGCCGTTGAGAACGCCTGTTTCAGTCTCCGGTTTGCCCATTTCACAAGACTCTCCCGTACAAATAGCCGGATATACTGCCCATCGTTGATTTTCAGCCATCCTGAGACCTGCTTCATGTCTCCGATTCCCGCGATCCGGAAGGAGACGGAATGGTCTTTTCCATCGTCTCCGGTAAGTGTGGTCTGAATCCGGTCTCCCACCTTCTTATCTGTCATACGGGAGATTTCCACATATTTGTATCCGGACGGCCTTTTCCCCCAGATCTGATAACTGTCTGTCGACAGGTTGCCGGAACTGCACAGAATACAGGATACTTCCTTTTCAGTTTCCGCGCGGGAATCCGTCTGATTGTCCCCGTCTGTTTCCGCGTCCCCTCCGACCGCCTTCAGCATCTTGTCGAATTCCCTGTCATCGAGCGCCAGAACGGATACTGTCCCGAAAATATCTTTCTGGTAATAGTCCCGCAGGAATGCCTTCTTCGAGACCCCGTACTGCTTCAGAACCTGGTAGAGCGCATCCCAGTATTCTTGCGAATACAGGTTCTGATCAACTGTAAAAACACCCGGCGTGCACTCATCATAGCGGACAAGATTCCGGGTTCCAGCCGTCTTCTTCAGCTGGCTGTAAACCTGGTCCATATCTGCAGACTCATCCCCATCAGACACAATGGTCCACTTTCGCTTCAGCTCATCGCCGACCACTTCGTCAGATGACCGGTTCAGCTTGTAATCAACCATCTGAACCACGCCGGTTCCGGCGTAGGAGACCGTCATGATGATCGCAAAAAACACTGCAAGCGCACGGACGATGCTTCCCTGCTGCTGTTTTTCATGCCGGAAGAATCCCCTTGTCAGCAGCCTGATGCCGGATTCTCTGATACAGGACTTCTTCCCGCGCACAATCCTCCGGTTTCCCAGCGCTCCCCGAAGGTCCCGTGCTCTCCTTCCGCCTTCAGCTTCCTCTATTCCTCTGATACTTTCAATCGGACCGACTTTCCCGATCCTTGCTGCCGGCCGGAGGGCGCTGAGCAGGACGATCCCCACGCTGCAGCAGATGACCAGGGAAACCGCCCCCGGTCTGACATCCAGGCGCACCGGGACGTCAGACAGAATCGCCAGGGCTGCCCCCTGCTGCATCATCTCCGTGATCGGTTTCAGAATCCGGACTCCACCCCAGACAATCAGAAGTCCGCTGAAAAATCCAAACGGCAGGGACAGCACCAGCAGAAGAAGAGCTTCATAGTAGACACTGCTCCGCTTCTGCCGTGCAGTCGCTCCGGCGGATGACAGCATGCCAAGATAGCGGCACCTCTGCTCATATGAAATATTGAATATGTTGCTGATCAGGATCATTGTCGCTGCAAATATGAAAATCACAAAGAAAATCTGCGCTGCCACAATGATCTTGTCGATCGTCGAATCCCCCGACATTCCGAAGGAGGAAAGAACCTTGTCATTGAAGGTTACTCTGTCTCCCCACTTCTCTTCCAGCTGACTGCGAAGTCCGCTCACCGCACCTGAGTTGAGTGAGCCGTCCGTCAGCTCTGCGCTGACGGTAACCTTCCCGATGCTGCCGTCGGCCGGTTCAATTGTGCTTCTTTCCGGCAGATAAGCCAGCGCTGTGTAGGCAGCCTGCCCTGCAGTCTCATAATAAGGGGCCTCCACAAATCCGACCACCTTGAGCGTTGTTTCGTATCCGGTTGGTACATGGATCTCCTGGCACTCTTTATAAAATGAATCCCCTTTCGGAAAGTACCCGAAGGAATCTCCGACCTTCACGGTCTGTCCTGCCTTGATCTGCAGCCCCAGAAATGGAAATATCAGGTTATTGCCGCTGAAATTGTGAATGAATCTTCTGAATGTCCGCACCTTGATGGTGTCTCCCAGCGCGATGGTTCCGCCATCATCCAACGCTGTCCTGGAGAGCACAGCCTCCCCTTCCTTCTGCGGGAGCCTGCCCTCTGTCACATGGATATTCGCCATGCTGAACATGGAAGAATTGTACAGCCGGATATTCAGAAACGGACGCTCCGGGTTGCCGCTCTGCAAAAAAACTGTATCTCCCTCATTACCGGAGATGCCTGTCCGCCTGACAAATGGGTAGGAAGTGATCTTTCCGTATTCCCCCTTGCGCACATTACTGAACGCGATGTGCCACTTTCCGCTGCCTGCGGCTGTAACATCTGCCATGTACCGGATCGCTGTATCCCGCCCGATGAACACACAGACAAGCAGCGCAATGCATAAGGACAGACTCAGGATATAGAGCACATTCCTTTTCCGGTTCTTCTGCATGTAACGCCTGGTAACAAGAAAAACCGCATTATTTCTGCTCATCACTGCCTGCGCCTCCCTCCTGCTTCAGAAGCTCCGTACCCGAAGACCGTTCCGAAGTCTCATCCGCCGCGCGTACATCAGAAATCCTGCTGTCAGAGTCCGCAGATGGCTGGACATATGGACGGCGGATCCTCTCATCCCTGAGAATCTGCCCATCCTCCATATAGAGCATCCGGTCTGCCTGGATCGCAATCTGCTCATCATGTGTGATCAGAATGACCGTCTGATCAAACCGCTGGTTGGACTCCTTCAGCAGGGATACAATCTCCTCACTGTTTTTCCGATCCAGGTTCCCGGTCGGCTCATCACACAAAAGAAGAGACGGGTGCACGAAAAGCGCCCGCGCGATGGCCACGCGCTGCTTCTGTCCGCCGGACAGCTGAGATGGGAGGTGGGTCCGTCTGTCCTCCAGGTGGAGGTAGGAAAGGATTTCGTCCAGTCGCTCCGCATCGACTTTTCTTCCATCAAGAAGATATGGCAGAACAATGTTCTCCTCCGCCGTCAGAACCGGAATCAGATTGTAAAACTGATAGACCAGCCCGATATGCCGCCTTCGGAAAATCGCCAGCCTGTCTTCATCCAGGGTATACAAATCGGTTCCCCCGACCTCAACCGTTCCCCCGCTCGGGTGATCCACCCCACCAAGGAGATGCAGAAGCGTAGACTTCCCGGACCCGGAAGGGCCTACAATCGCCACAAACTCGCCCTTCTGAACCGAGAAACTGACATGGTCCAGGGCGACAGTTTTCCCGTCTCCTCTTCCGTACACACGCGTCAGATTGCTGCACTTCAATATATCCATATCCCTCATCCTCTCAAGACACACTCCCGGGCTCAGTCTGCCTTCCTTCTGTCCTCTTTCTTTACAGCTACAGTCTAGCAGGGAGAAATGACATAAAAATGACTGGACAGGTGACAAATTTGTCACCCGCCCAGTCTGTGACACCCTGGCGTCAGGCCTTCCTGTTGGTTTATTTCACGAAAAGCCGAAGCGACTCCACATCCTCGGGTGTCAGCCTCATACTTGCAGTATAGCTCTTCCCCTCAGGTGTCGTTGCAGTGATCTCAAAGATCGTTCCAGGCTGAATCGCATGCTCATTCAACGTCTTCCCGAAACTGACGATCTTCGGATGCTGCTCTCTGAAAATATGAAGCCTCTCTTTTGCCTTTAAAAGGCTTTTGGGATTCAGTGCCATCTTTTTATCCTCCTCAATGATTGAACTTAAATATTGTCAAGCTCCAGAAGCATATACACAAGCTCCTGATAGCCCGAAAACCGCGAATTGAATCCTCTGGGATTCCGTCCGAATTCCTGAAATCCCACACTTCGATACAAGGAGACCGCTCTTTCATTCTCTGCCACTACATTCAGTTCCATCTGCTGATAGCCGGTCTTCCGGGCACATTGAATACAGGCCTTCGTAAGGATTCTCCCCAGGCCAAGTCCCCAGTATTCCTTCAAAACACTGATGCCAAAATCAGCCCGATGCCTGACCTTGTACTTTCTCCCGACAGCCCCAATTCCTGCGATCCCCACAATCTTCCCATCAATGATGGCTGCAAGCTCGATCTCGTCCGGACTGTTCATCTTTTCTTCCAGATAGCCTGCCTCCTGCTCCGCGTTAAAACTTTTTTCATCCGGATAGCTCAGCAGATAATCGGTCTGTTCATGGGCAAGCGTAAACACATCTAAAACAGCACTCCCGTCCGCCCCCGTGCAATTTCGGATGAGGGCTTCTTTTCCATTTTTCAATATGACCTTTTGTTCATACTTCATGTCACCCTCCTCGCCAGGCTCAGACCAAGGGCTGAATATCATTCTCAATCCGGCTGAATATGACATTCTTGAAATCCTTTGAGTTGTCCCCTTTCATTCGTGGTCAGGGTACTTCTCACCAAGTGCTTACCCTCTTATAACTCTTTTTGTAAACGGATGTGAACCCTTCATTCATTTCTCTAATTGCAGATTGTAAAGATAACATCAGTATTCCTGCTGAAAAGAATGCGCATAAAAAGGACACCTGTCTTTGATACATTGTTCGTTCAATTCTGTGAATTCGCATTTCATTTGCTCATATTGCAATGTTACATCATAATGAGCATTCACATAATCAACACCATTTTTAAATGCTATCATGGCATCTCTCTTACAACATCTTGGTCCGTTTATGATCCCCAGTTCACCGATTGCTTTTGATGTAAACTGCATATGACTCCCCCATGACCCGTCTGTCGAAAGCGGACCGGTTCCATCGATGATTGCAAGTGCGGCACCTATAGATGTAATTGCCCCGCAGATTCCCCATAAACCACACATTGCTCCAGGCATTCTAAGTCCCTCTGCCATTAACTTGTCCAGCGCCTGATCTATATCAATTTCTCCACCTGCATTTTTATATGCCATAAGCAAACTTGCACCATCTAATATATGGTGTTCAGGCCCATTAATACTGACATATTCCTTCTTTGCAATATTCTCAAATATGAGAACCGGATTCGTCCCTTGTTCTTTCTTTATATCAGCTACAATCAGCTCTGCCTTTTCTTTTATTGACATAGAAGATTTCCTTTCGAATTCATCAACGCTTGCGAAAAGAGACTCCAGCCTCTCCTCTATAACCTGGAATGCTTCCTGTATCTTCTGAATCGTCACCCCCGGAAGCAAGCCGCCGGGCAACGTGATTTCTTGTCCCTCGGATATTGTCAGTATAGCAATGGAATTGACATTGGCAAATCCTGTATCATCAGACTGATATTCGCCATCTCTTTCGATAAATCAGATGAGAAGATAATCCCGCAGTTACGCTGAGATACATAATTTTGATGTGAGTGTTCCGGTTCCAAATCCGATATCAAGTACGACGGCATTTTTCTTCTTCATGATGACCTGAAAGATTCTTCCGAGCACATCCTTGTAACCGGCAAATGGATATGTGTTCTTGTCATCAGAAATACCAACTGTGCTGTCATATCCATCAGCCCACAGGTCAAAACCTTTGTTGTCGAGCATCCTTATCTCCTCAAATTATGGGTTATGATTCTCCTGTCCGGATGAACTCAATTCATTTCTCTGCCAATCCCTCACCCAATATCTCAGCAAATTGCTCCAGCCCTTCCCGATCTGAAGCGCTGAACCGTCTGAAGAAGGGGCTGTCAATATCCAGAACACCATATAGACTGCCCTTTTTACAGATAGGCAGCACAATCTCAGACCGCGAATCGCTGTCGCAGGCAATGTGACCGACAAATTCATGCACATTCTCCACAAGGACCGTCTCTTCCTCTGCCGCTGCTGTTCCGCACACACCTTTTCCAAAAGGGATCCGGACACAGGCCGGCTTGCCCTGAAATGGCCCGAGCAGCAACTCATTTCCCTGTGAAATATAGGCCCCTGCCCAGTTAATTCCTTGCAAAGTCTGATAAATCAGAGCAGAAGCATTGGAGAGAATTGTGGTATCCGAATCGACACCCTTCATCAGGCTCTTCAGCTGCCGGCAAAGAAGATCATAATCGGTTTGATAATCCGGGAATGAATCTTCGAACTTGTACTCCCTGACTTCTGCATTCTTTATACCGAATGCTGCGAACTCCTCATTCCTCATATCACGGAAATAGGATTCGATCATACGGGATATGCCATTATGAGCGACTAAGAGATACGTCTTCTCCGGTTCCCTTTCTATATCATCGATCAGGTTATAAATCCTTTGTGCTGTCTTCATCATGGATTCTCCTCCGCCATAACTGTCAGCGAAGTTCTCCTTGGCCCTGGCAAATTCCAAGCCGTCCCTTGCGGTTCCTTCCCATCTGCCAAAATTCTGCTCCACCAGGCGCGGCTCAATTCGCACCGGGACTCCGATTACATGCGAGATTTCCATCGCTGTGTCAAAGGCACGAGACAAAGGAGAGGTCATAATCTCATCAATATGGATCTCGCCATGATCAATCTTCTTTCTCAGCATCTGCCCGGTCTTTCTTGCCTGTTCACGACCAAGCTCCGTCAATGGACTGTCCGTTACGCCACAGATTTTATTTTCAACATTCCATACCGTCTGTCCGTGACGGACAAAATAAAAATGCCCCATGTCAGCTTCGTTTCCCTTCTTCGCCTGTGATTTCGGTCATACCATTATCTCAAAAACGCTTTGATGGATATAGTTCCGTAAGAACATATCCACCGGATTTCCCGTTCGTCTCGAATTTTATTATACTTTTGAAAGCATTATGCCATTAGCTTTTAAAATCAACAACAATTATTAATTTTTAATTTTGAAAGTCACATAAAAAAGCGGAACACCACGCTAATGGTATTCCGGTGAGTATTCCGTGTTTGGGATACGAACGTTTCGTTGAATGATACCGGCATTCCGCTTTATGATTCAAACACGTCGACGTAACGCTGATGAGCAAGGCTTGACACCTTTTTCAGCACATACATCGCGCAGAGCTTCGGCTGGTCAAATCCGGTCTGGTACTTGTTTGCCACAAGCAGAACGTTGTAATCGTCCTTGTCGAATTCCTTTGTAAGCCGATCCTCCGGGAAACCGTTCATTCCAGCCTCGGAATATTCAGTCTCATCGTCCGGGAGCTTCACCTTACCGGAGAATGCTACAAGCGCATGAATGTCTGTATAGCCCTTCTTGTTGATGTATCTTTCCAAAGCCTGACGATATTTCACAGAAGACTGGCGGGAAGCTGTCACAACCATTGCCTTGGCCATGCCACCGAGCTTCGTCATCACGCTTGTGCGGAAATGCTCCACGATCACCTCAATACGCTGAGAGATATTCGTATCATGGCGCGCACGCCCGAGCAGTCACCCATCTTCATCATCTCGAGAATCAGGTACTGACGGTTTTCGTCGCCCAGCGCAGTGAGAATCCGGCGCGATGCCTCCAGTTCCTCGGACAGCTTTTCTATCTTCTCTTCATGGCTCATGACTCCTGACCCTGTCATCATTCCTCAAATTTATGACCGCTTGCCGCTTCAAAATCATGCTTTACGATTCCCAGATCAATTTTCGCGTAAAAGCCCAATCCTTTCACTTTTCCGGAAAGCTTTTTACCATCCCAGCTGATCAGGAATTTCTGCTGATTCACCGCTGTCGGCGCCAGGCAGGCCGCTTCCATCCCCGTCCGGAACCAGTCCGGCATCTCTCCTGTGACAGTGCAGAGTTCCTCCATTGGTCTGCTCTTGTGCGGAGCGCCCTGCGTCTTTGCATATCCGAAGGCAACGACAATCACCTGCTTCTCGTCTTTTTCAACTGCGGCCTTCGTCCTGCCGTGGGTAAGCGCCACCCAGCAGCTGCCGAGCCCGAGCTCCTGCATGAAAAGAACCAGCTCCTCCCCGTAATATCCGGCCTTTTCATCCAGATCCGCGCTCCTTCTGCCGACGATGACAAAATAATTCTTTGCGCCGACAAAATTCCCGTAATGCGGTTTGGAAGCCTTGAAGCACTCCGGCTCATCAAAAAAGAGCTGCATATGAAGCCCGCTTTCCCCGTTCAGCTTTTCGACTTCTTCAATCAGCTGTTTTCGGATTTCCTCCGGAACAGGCTTGTCCTCATACTGACGTATACTGTGACGCGCTTTTATGATTTCCAATTGATCCATTATGTATACCTCACTTTCCGTTAACCTGTTTCCATAGCTTACTTTCTGTTTATCTGTTTGAGAAGATAAACTGATCATATCGCAAAAAGCCCCGCAGGAACCGTCTGTAAAGAAAATCGAGACGATCCGTGCAGGGCTCAGGTCCTTCAGTCCAAAGAAGAAAGACGCTCCTTGAGAAATTCTTCTACACAACCGGAAAAATTGATACCCATTCTGTCTGCGAGAACGGCCAGCCACCAGACACATTCCCCAATCTTGGCCGGAAGCATATCTTTGTCCTCACTTGGCCATCGTCCCTGCCTGTCCATCGTCAGCCGGCCGACCAGACCGAAATCTGTCAGAAACGCAAGCGCATCCTGGGAAATCTCCCAATATATTGATATTCTGATACATTTCTATAACCTCTCCAAATTCATATTTTTACTACTGGCTGCCTCTTTGCGTAAAAGTTTATCAAGTATGCCATCTGTTTTTTATCCACAGACTCATTTCATTTTATCTGACAGCATTTTTTGAAAAACTGAAAAATACCATCCATAACCAATCGCATCGGCCAGAAACCATCCAATGGGAACTGCCATCCAGATCCCGGCCTCACCGATAACGGGAGACAGCAGATAGGCAAGAACCACCCGTGTTCCCAACGATACCACCGTTAGAATAACAGAGATTCCCGGTCGTCCGATTCCTCGGTAAAACCCATACAGCAGAAAAAGGCAGCCGATGCCAATATAAAAGGCTCCTTCGATGCGCAGATACCTGACGCCGGATACGAGTACGGCAGTTTCATCGGCTCTGATAAAAATCCGCATGAGCGGTCCGGCAAAGACAACGACGAGAAGAGAGATTAAAGCAGAAAAACCCAGACTGATCAGCGTCGCAGCACGGAATCCTTTTCGCTGGCGCTCCCTCTTTCCTGCACCGCAGTTCTGTGAGATAAAGATTGAAAATGCATTTCCAAAATCCTGAACCGGGAGATAGGCAATCGTATCAATTTTGACTCCGGCAGCAAAGGCAGCCATCGTGATCGTTCCGAAGCTGTCCACCAGACGCTGCACCAGAAGGATTCCAAAATTCATGCAGGACTGCTGAACACACGTCATACAGGACAAACCCAGAATCTCCCTCAGTACACACGCATCAAATCTCCGCTCATCCGCCTTGGGAAGAAAGTATCGGCATTTTATCAGAAAATAGAAAAATATGCCAATCCCGGAAACGTACTGCGCAATCACCGTAGCAATTGCCGCTCCCTGAATCCCCAACTGAAAAACCGGCACAAATAGAAGGTCAAGGCCGATATTCATCAGCGCTGAAATACCCAGGAATACAAGCGGTATCACAGAATTCCCTACTGCCCGGAGCAGACACGCAAAATAATTATAGAGAGATGTCGCCATCAGGCCTGTGAAAATAATGAGCAGATACGATTTCATATCTTCGGATATTTCGTCTGGAACACTTAGAAAATCCAACATGGGATCCGTCAGAAGAAAAAGCAGGATATTGATAACAGCAGTTATCACCATGATCAGGAAAAAAGCATGATAAATGGCGGACCGGAGACGCTGCATATTCTGTTTCCCCAGCTCAATGGAAAACAAAACGCCTGCACCCATGGAAAGGCCGAGAAAAACAGATGTCAGGAATGTCATCAGGGAATATGCTGAGCCTACGGCAGCCAGTGCATTACTTCCGATAAACTTCCCGACAATCAGGGTGTCTGTAATATTGTAGAACTGCTGAAGGAGGTCTCCGGCAATCATCGGCAGCGCGAATAAAATCAGACCTTCCACAATCTTGCAGCGCGTCAGATCAAGACAGCCATTTTCTTTCGTACACAATATCTTCTGGTCCTTTCCGTTTCATTGTTTATTCTCATCATATCGTTTGTAATATTTCACCGGCGTCGAAATTTCTTTTCTTCCCGTACTCTTAAAGGTATCGGAAATTCTCTGGGGATTTCATGTCAA
This sequence comes from uncultured Lachnospiraceae bacterium, assembly GCA_900555005.1. Next base: position 19,141 of record USJM01000013.1, read on the forward strand.
TATTAATTTAATTTTTTGATGCCAGTGGCTCCATTTTCTAAAACAGCTTCCGCAATATTTCTCCGATATCCCCGTCAATGCATATGGACCTGTCCGCAATCTCCTCCGGGCAGTACGCCTCACCCTTGTTGATGCAGGCATGAAGGCCTTCGGGTTCTCCTTTGTGTACTGCCAG
>USJM01000014.1 GCA_900555005.1 uncultured Lachnospiraceae bacterium
TTATATTCACCACAACCGAGACATGTCCCAGCCCGCCGTAGATCCAGCCTACCAGCGCCTCTGCAAGGTCATAAATCCGGTCTGCAATTCCGCCTTCATCCATCAGAATCCGCAGAGAATAAACAGTGGGACTGCAACCATGATAAAGGAGTTCATGGCAGTAAACATCGACTGAGCTGCCATATTCAGCGGAAGCGTCGATTTCGTTGCCATGACAATGACAGAAGCCAGCCCCAGCGAGGTTGCAATCGGCACTCCCAGAAACATCAGAATCAGAAATAACAGGATAATTGCTGCACTCATATTCGTACCCTCTTAGCTGTTCTCAAGCGCCTTCTTTTTCTCTGCCTCTTTATCCAGGATTGCCACCTTTCCATGGTACTCCATGAAATTCTGAAGGGTTCCAATAAATCCAAGGACTCCTCCAATCGGCTGGCATATCCCGATCAGGGACATCGGAATTCGAAGTGCGGTCCCCATCTCGTGCATCATGATCTGCTGCTGGACAACCTGTGCCCCATATATGACCATAAAGACAAAGAACGCCTCTACCGCCACGAAGTACAGGATTTCACTGACTTTCTTCAGCCATTTAGGTCCAATCTGCAGAAGCAGCGTTACGCGTGCAGATTCACATCTGTTGAATCCTGCTGCCAGTGCAATAAACATCATCCAAAGGAACAGGTAGCAGCTCATCTCCTCTGTCCAGGGAAACGGGTGACCGATCACACGTCCGACAATCTGAATCAGAATGACAATGATCATCCCGATCACCGTCAATGCCAGGATGAAATCCTCTATCTTGTCAATTACGTTGAAAAACCCGGAAAGTTTTGTTTTCTTCCGTTCCATTCTCAATAACCTCCGCGTATCCTGACAGGTCATCCGTGATACAGGATGGGCTGCCGCATGATGATGCAGCAGCCCGTTCTCTGCCTGACTCTTCTGATAACCCACAGACCTGTTTGCTCAGCTTCTTCCTGTAAACTTAGCCGTCGCATCAAAAAGCTCATCGTCATTGATCAGTTCTTTGAACGTGTCATAGCAGGACTTTGAAATCTCGATGAACTGCTCTTTTGCTTCATCCGAGATATCGTTTGCCTCCATTCCATTATCGATCAGTGTCTGCAGCGCAACCTTGTCCTGAGATGCCATGTAATTGACATTCCACTGCTGAACTTCCTCTCCCGCTTTCTGAATGGCTTCCTTCTGCTCATCGGTCAGGGAATCGAAGAACTTGGAGTTTACGCCGACAACCCATGCATCGGCCATATGATTCGTGAATGAGATGTACTTCTGCACCTCATAAAACTTGTTCGAATACGGGACGTCGACCGGATTCTCCTGCCCGTCCAGTGTGTTCAGCTGAAGCGCATTGTAAACCTCAGAGAAATTCATCGGTGTCGTAACTGCTCCGCACGCCTTGAAGAATTCGACATACAGGGAGTTGTTCGGCACCCTGAGAACAAGTCCTTTCAGATCATCCGGGCTGTTGATCGGCTTTTTGGAGTTTGTGACCTCTCGAAACGATCTGGTCCACTTTCCGACTGTAGTGATTCCGATGCATCGACGCTCTTCATCAGCGCGTCACCCGTCTCACTGTTCAGATAATCCAGAAGCTGCGCCTGGTCATCAAACATGTACGGGACAGAGATGACATTGAACCCAGGCTTGAAGCTTGCATATACAGAAGAAGCAAGAATCAGCATCTGAAGAGAGCCTGCCGAAAGCTGCTTGATACCCGCTGCCGTATCTCCTCCATACAGAGAACCATTTCCGGAAATGGTGATATTCAATGTTCCATCTGAATACTTCATCGCACGGTTCGCAAATTCCTTTGCAGCAATTCCGATGTAGGACTCTTCCGGATCCGGAATTGCAATCGTAATCTTTGTCGCATCGTCATTCGGAGTCTGATCCTCGGTGAAGGTAACCTCACCTGCAGCCTCAGTAGAAGCCTCCGTCGACGCTTCCGTGGAAGCATCCGATGCAAATGCAGACATACTGACCGTGGTAAGCGCTGCTGCCAGAAGGGCTGCAACCAGTCGTTTTGCTTTCATAGCGTTCTCCTTTTGCGTTGTCGCATATGTGATTGCTTGTCGTCTGTTCAGACGTTCAACAGTTCAAATTATTTCGGAAGATTTCTTTCAGTGCCGGATACAGGCTGACATATGTCTGATATCTTGTCTCATAGACACTGTCGTGCGAATGATCCGGCTTGATCACCTTGTAGACACTTCGGTCTACCTTGCCTGCTGCTTCGTAGACATCTCTGAAAACACCCGCTCCGACTCCTGCCAGCAGAGCCGCCCCGACAGGTGCCATATCTGTTACATCCAGAATCTGGATTTCTTTCCCCGTGATATCTGCCTTGATCTGCGCCAAGGTATCGCTCTTTGCACCCCCGCCGATGGATGTGAAACTTTTAATCTTCATCCCTGTAATCCGCTCTGCAATTTCAGACAACTGTCGGAGACCATAACCACAGCCTTCCAGGACCGCCCGGTTCATCTCACGACGCGTTGTCTGAAGCGAAATGCCAAAGAATACACCTCTGGCGTAGGGATCCCAGATCGGGCTGCGTTCACCGAGCATGTAAGGGAGGAACACAACTCCGTCGCAGCCTGGCTGGGCTTTGTCAGCTTCTACATTCATCAAATGGTAGGCATTCCCAATATCTCTTGCCTCGTCAATCAAGTCACAGCAGAATTGTTTCAGAAACCACTCGTTTGCAGCTCCCGCAAATGACATGGCTCCCTGATAGATCCAGGTTCCCGGAACAACATGGCAGCGATTGATGAATCCCCGGTCAAATACCGGCTTGTCAACACATACCGTCAGGACATCTGTTGTACCAACGGACTCACATACATCTCCTGCTTTTGTCACACCCGAGGCAAGCGTTGCGCATGGAGTGTCTGCTCCACCCATTGTCACCGGAGTTCCCTCCGGAATCCCGGTCTCAATCAGGTCACGATGAATCAGACCGCCAATCACATCCGTAGATTCATGCAGCGGCGGAAGCTTTTCGCGATCGATTCCTATTGCCTCACATAGTTCCTGTGACCATCTCTTCCCACCCGTTGTCTCAAACAGATTAGTATAGGAAGCGTTCGAATAGTCGATTCCAAACTTTCCCGTCATCCGGCTTACAAGAAAGGTGTTCAGGTGTCCGAAGTACTTCGTCTTCCTGTATTCATCAGGCATATGACGCTTGATCCAGAGCATCGAAGAACCCGAGAATGCTCCAGCCATGGAGCTGTTCGCTGTGATCTCGAACAGCCTCTCTCTTCCAACCTTCTCTAATATCAGGTCCGCCTCTTCTGTACTCCTGCGGTCGGAGTAGATAATGGCATCTACCAGAACATTGCCGTTTTCATCCATCGCAACAAGTCCCGGGCACAGAGATGAAATGCTGATCCCGCTGACTTTCGTCATGTCGATCCCTTTTCCATCTCTCAAAAGCCTGATGCACGTCAGAACGGCCTGCCACATGCTTTCCGTTTCTATCTGCACCGAACAGGGTGTTGGCGTAAGCAGTTTATACTTGCTGCTGGCAATTCCGAGAATTTTTGCATTCTCATCGATCACAGCCACTTTCAGACTGGTTGTTCCGACATCAATACCCAGAAGATACTTCGCCATGTCTGACCTACCCCTCATCTGTCTCCGGCTTTTCAACCCTTGTTGAGATCCCAGTAGTCTGCGTAATTCTTGTCATGCTCAACGGTATCAAGAAGCTCTCTTGTCTCCTTCGGTGTATATCCCTTGTGGATCAGTCGTCTCAGTGCGATGACCAGCGCTGTGACATCCTTGTAATCCCAGACCCAGCGTCCCATCGTGACACCGCCGCATCCAGCATCCAGTGCGTCCCTGGTCATCTGCATGTAGTAATCAATGAGCTGATCCTGCGTAAGTCCCTTCGGCGAATCGCCACCCTGGATAACAACACGGAAGGTTGACGGAACACAGGAAATGACCTTCGCCATGCTGTCCGGATCACCGGTATATGTTGTCTTTACAACATCAAGGCCCAGTTCAGCAGCGCTGCGTGCGCAATACGCAATGTTTTCCCACGCTGTCCGTTTGTCAACCGGAACACTTTCTCCCTTCGGATAAATATGCCCGATCAGAGGCATCCCAATCTCATCGCAGTACTCCGACACTTCTCCGATGCGCTCAAACTGCTCATTCTGGAAATCTCCCAGTGTCATGCATCCGAGTGAAACCGCATCAGCGCCAGAACGGACTGCCGCATCCACAGAACCAAAGATCATATCGTTGGTCGGAGATGTCGGTGCATAGTTGGAAATCTTATGAAGAACAGAGATTCCTGAGCCAACATGTGGTCCCCAGCATCTCTTCTGGATTCCCCATGTCATCGTCATTGCATCCGGATGTCCGGCCACAATTTTGTCAATGGCACCCTGAATATCCTGAATACCAGTCATTGGGGCAATTCCTCTGGACGTTGCGTGGTCAACCGTGATCGCCATCATCTTGTTGCTGACCGGATTGACCATCCTTGAAAGACGAACTGCCTTTCCCATTGCATACATAGGTGCTGCTGACGGTGTTACTGCCATGTTTTTATCCTCCTGTCTGTTTCAATAAAATAGTGGTCTTAGGTAATGCACTCCCTGTTATTTGATAGCCGGATTGTCATTCCTTGTTACTGATTGACGATCACAACCTTCAAAGCTTTCCCGGACATATGAAGATCAAGCGCTTCTCTGAATTCATCCAGCGTAAACTTAGCGGACACGATCGCATCCAGATCGATCTTATGTGCCTTGACCATGTCTGCGGCCTGAAGATAATCGATTCTCTTGTAAGCAGTAGAGCCTGTCACATTCAATTCGTTGTAGTGGATGATGGACGGGTCAATCTCCGCCGTCTTTCCCTTCGGGAATCCCGCAAACAAGCATACCGTTCCGCCTTTTTTTGCAAGCTGCAGCGTACTGTTCACAAGTCCCGTGATACCGATCGCCATGACAATCCGGTCCACACCTGTTCCATTCGTTTCCTCAGCAACAATTGCTGCAAGATCTTCCTTCGAGGAATCTACGACTCTGGTTGCTCCAAGCTTCTTTGCGATTTCCCGCTTCTCTGCATCCAGCTCACTGACAATGACTTTCTTTGCGCCCGCAATCAGCGACAGCTGCAGATGCATCAGCCCGATCGGGCCTGCGCCGATAATCAAAACCGTGTCATTGAATCCTGTTCCTGTATTCCGAAGTCCACGGATACAGCACGCGAGGGGTTCAATCAGTGCTCCTGCTTCGAAGCTGACATCTTCCGGAAGTTTGACAACATTGCCGCTCTCGATACAGATCTTCGGAATTAATACATACTCCTCAAATCCTCCGTTGAACTCATATCCGATTGCCTTACGATTCATGCAGGCATTCTCTCTTCCGGAAAGGCAGGCCGGGCAGTGTCCGCAAGGAATGACATTCGCGATTGAAACATGTTCGCCGACTGAAAAGCCCTGGACGTTTTTTCCAACTTCCGCAATCTCACCGCAGATTTCATGTCCGACAACTGAATCCTTCCGTACGCCCTTTGTCTTGGCTCCTGTAAAGATTCTCTTATCCGTTCCACACAGTGCTGCCGCTCTCATATGAAGCAGGATCTCGTCATCTCCGCAAACAGGCTTCGGGATATCCATGACCTCATAGTTGTTCGGGTAATTATCTGGTCCATGTAGAATAACTGCTTTCATATTTCCTCCTGACCTTGTAAATATGAAATTATATTTCCTTTTGTTCTGAAATATATATATCATACGTGAAATCATTTTTCAATATCTCATTTTATATTTGTAATTTTATTACAATATCATGTTAAGATATTTGTACAACTTTTTCAGATAGTAATTTGCACATTTTATTTTTAATCATTAAAAAAAGACCTTTGGGTTCCCCCCAAAGGTCTATCAAACTTACCTTCCTGATTTCTTTCCTTCGATATTTTGTGTACAAAATGTTCAGTCCATTAATATTTTCCAATTGAAGTCGCTTCCCTTGTATTGAGGATCGACTGGTACGCCCGGTCATAGTCCAGTACAGCCACAGAACTCACCAGGCAGTCACAGATTGCCAACTGTGCAATTCGGGTACTCACAGATTCCGACTGAAATATTGTTTCTTCATAAGCAGAAAAAAATATCACATCAACCAATTTACTTAGCGGAGATTTTCCCTGGCTGATAATTCCAGCTGTAAACGCTCCGCTACTCTTTGCATTCTTTATGCATTCCTGAACATTTGTATTGCAGCCCGAGAAGGAAATACAAATTGCAACATCCTGCTCATTCATCAATGACGACTCCATAAGCTGCATATCAATATCCGACTGTGCGATTGTCTCAATCCCGACCTTCAGGAACTTATGCTGAACATCATTACATACTGCCTGGCTTCCTCCAGTTCCAAACAATACGATTTTCCTTGCATGACGGATTTTCACAGCAAGTGTATGAAGATCATCCATGTTTAAACCAAGAAGTGTACGGTTCAGGACATTTTCCTCGGATAGAAAAATCTTCCTGCACACTTCCTCTGTCGTATCCCCGCGCCCTAAAATCGGGCTCAGCTGCCTGTCTGGCGGAAGGATATCTCGGGCAAGGTTCATCTTGAAATCCTGAAAGCCCCGATAGCCGATACTTCTGCAAAACCTGACAACAGAAGCATCAGATACACCGGAATGTGTAGCAAGTTCAGAGACATTACATTGAAGAACCGTTTCATAATTTTCTAGTACAAAACCGCCAATCTTCTTCTCTGTCTCCGTCAATTGAGGCATCTTGGCCTTGATCCGTTCCTTACAGCTTCCTGTTATCATGCTTATCCCCCCAGGCGCTCGACTTTCTGTTAACAATGCAGCATTATGCCCTTTGTGGTTAATCATAGCATGAATCTTTCTTTATCGCCGAAAATTCTTATTCTGAATGCTAGTTTTCTGAGCGTATGTCCTCAGTTTTTTTGTCCCTTTCTGCCCTTTTTCACCAATTTTACAATCATCCCCTGAAGTGTATCCATATATGTAGCAAAGATAATAATAAGACCAATCGCAATAAACTGGTAGAATGTATCTAATTTGACAACGATAAGTCCAATTTTTAAAGCGGATATTGTAAAAGCCCCAAGTACCGTTCCTAAAATTGTTCCTTTTCCACCAGCCAGACTTGTTCCGCCGATAGCTGCAGCGGCAATTGCCATCGTTTCAGCTCCATCACCTGCAGTCGGCTCTCCAGTTCCTAGCTTCGCTAGTGTAACCATGCCAGCCATCGCCGCGCCGATTGAACACATCATATACGCGATCATTTTATATTTATTAACGTTGATACCTGCCATTCTGGTTGCTTCTTCATTTGCACCAATTGCATAGATATATACACCAGTTCTCTTTTTAGTCAAAATTAGAGCGAAAACAACCGCAAGGATCAGAAGATAAATCATATTCATTCTAACCCCACGAACAATCTGAAATTGAAATGCATTTCGAAATTGTCCCTGAATATTCAAGACCGGCTGACCTCCGCTGATAATATATGCAATTCCCCGGAAAATCTGATTTGTACCAAGCGTTGCAATGAAAGGCTGGAGATGCATTTTGGTAACCAAAAAGCCATTAATCATGCCAATAATAGCACCAATCAGAAGTCCAAAGACAACCGTCGGAATAACAGGAACTCCATGTGCTGAACACTCGGCACACGCCACAATCACAACTGCCTCGGTAGATCCAACTGAAAGGTCAATTCCGCCTGTTATAATGGCAATCGTAATTCCACATGCCAGGAAGCCATTAATGACTCCCTGATTCACAATATCAATCAAATTATCGTATTGAAAATATCGATCACTTAGTAAAGAAAATACAGCTACGATCAGAAGCAGAGCAATCAGCGTTGTTAGCGACCGGGCATTTTTCTTATAAAAATTACTCTTTGTCATCTTTTGAATCCCCCATAGCGTGCGACAATAAATTTACTTCAGTAAAGTCTTTTCTATCAGCAAGTTCTCCTGTGATTGCACCCTCACGCATAACAATCACCCGGTCGCTCATCCCTATAACCTCCGGGAGTTCAGAAGATACCATTATGATAGAATTTCCATTCGCTACAAATTCTTCCATCAGCTTGTAAATCTCTGCTTTTGCTCCAACATCTACACCTTTTGTTGGTTCATCAAAAATCAAGATATTGGCATTACTCTCGAGCCACTTTGCTACAATGACTTTCTGCTGATTGCCACCAGACATATTTACAGTCTTATATTCCGGGTCCCGGTTATTCAATTGAACAAGGTCTGCAAACTTACTAAACTCTTTCCGCATTTGAACTTCATCTAGAAACTTGAACATCCCACGCGAAAAGCGTTTCATTGAAGGGATACTGACATTCCGATTGTTACTCATTGTCGGAATAAATCCTTCACGCTTCCGATCTTCAGAAATCAATCCGATCCCATATTTCATGGCATCCTCTGTCGAATGTATGACGACTTTTTTTCCATGCACTTTTATTTCGCCATCATACAAAGGATCTCTTCCAAAAATAGCCCGCATTACTTCTGTTCTTCTAGCACCAACAAGTCCTGAAAATCCTAGAATCTCGCCTTTATACAATTTAAATGAAATATCCTGAAAGGTTTCTCCCTTTAAATGCTTTGCTTCAAAAACAACTTTGTCCTTCTCGACGCAGCTAGGCATACACCTTTTTGCATAATTGGATACGTCTCTTCCAACCATGGAGTGAATTAAATCGCTTTCTGTTATATCTTTCATGTTAAACGTATCAACATACTGGCCATCACGCATGATGGTCACACGATCACAGATTTTGAATAATTCATCCAGTTTATGACTAATAAAAAGAATTGTAATTCCCTTTTCTTTCATGCTGTGGATGATCTTGAAAAGCCGCTCAATCTCAGGCTCTGACAGTGCGGAAGTCGGCTCATCAAACGAAACAACATTAGAATCGAAGTATAGAGACTTTGCAATTGCAATCATCTGAAGATCGCCAACCCCTAGTCCCTTTATAGAGTCTGAACTCCGAATCGAACATCCAAGCTCCGTTAGAATTGAATCACATTTTTTATATATTTCCTTATAATCAAGAAACCCCGCCTTTAGCGATTCGAATCCAAGCGCTATATTCTGTCCAACTGTCAGATTCTCTACTACTTCAACTTCCTGATGTACTTTGATTACTCCCTGAGTGATCGCATCATAGGTAGAAGAGAATTTTACTGGTTTCCCATCTATCTCCACAGAACCCGAAGTTGCCGAATAAACTCCATGTAGGATATTTAGCAGTGTGGATTTTCCAGCTCCATTCTCACCCAATATTGCATGTACTTCTCCTTTCTTAATTGAGAAGGAGACGTCATTTAACGCGACAACACCGGGAAATTTTTTTGTAATATGGTTGAACTTAATATAACTATCATTCCCCATGAAATTTCCTCATTTATTAAAAACTTGCCTATGGTATTATTCCGGCTTCTTAAGGAAAGGAAGGGAATCTCTATCAGAATCCCTTCCTTTCCGTTCGTCCTTTGTTTTTCTTTCTCTCACCCGTATCCGATAATCACTTAACTTCCGGGTCAGACCATCCGACAAGCTCACCATCATCCGTATCAATGTTGGTTGCATCAACTGCAAGTGCCGGTGTCCAGATTACTTTGGGCATCGTCTGTCCCAGCATGACACGTGTGGTAACCTCTGTTGCCATCATTCCCTCATAATATGGGAACATTGAAACAGTTGCAGCAAGCTCTCCATTTTTTATAGATGTATATGCCTCATCTGTTCCATCAGCACCGATTACATAGATATCCTTGTTCAGTTTACGATCAGACTCTTTAATTGCCTCAACCGCGCCAAGTGCCATTACATCGTTATTGCAAAAGATGACACTCAAATCATCATAGGTCTTTAAAAAAGTAGCGCACACATCCTTTGCCGTATCACGATCCCAGTCGGCATTCTGTTGATCGACGACTTCGATATCAGAATCCTTCAGTGCATCTACGAATCCATTTGTTCGATTCTTGACAACGTCCGTACCGGCAAGTCCCATAATAATGGCAGCTTTACCAGACTTAACATTCTTTACTGCCCAATCACCTGCTATCTCTCCTTCTTCATACGAGTTGGGTCCCACAAACATATCAGCCCCATTAAATTCATTGTTTACCGCAATCGTAGGAATGCCATCCTCATGTGCCATTTCAACACCTTCCGTACAGTTAGATGTTGAAATCGGAGAAATCATAATAATATTCGCCCCAGAGCGAATCTGATCTTTCATTACTGAAAGTTGCCCTTCCGTGTCTGCCTCATTCAGTGCAGACTGTACGTCAATACCAATATTCGGAAGTCCTTCTTCATTCAACTTTGAAGCCATATCTTTATAGCCGTCCCGAAGGGCTGTCCAGTAGACATTATCCTCTGTCCGAATATTTCCAGCGATCTTGAATGAATCATCACTCTTCGGAATAGCGCCTAACTGTTCTCTCATTTCGTTAAAAGTGATTGCATCATCGAATGTCAGTGGATCAAAGGCGGAGTTTGTATCTCCCCATCCATCCTTGAACTGTGCAATATCCGTATCTCCGGCAAACGCTGTCAACGATGATGTCATCAACAGTGCCATGGTTACTGCTGCTACTTTTGCTTTCATGTTTTTCTCCTCCATTTGTATGATTATTTTCTTATCGCAAGAGCCTGCTTAGGATTCTCACGAAAAATCCGTTTTAATTCGCTTCCCGTAAAACCATTCAGTTTCAGAAGAGGGATAAAATGTGTCAGAATATAGTCAATTCCAACCGTTCCGCCATAGCAATGCATTCGATTTGTTTCCGGATCTGTTGAAAGGAGGATCCTATCCAGAAAACCTTCTTCAATCATGAACCGCAGCATCCCAATCTCTTCTGCATTGCTGTGATACTGAAATAATGTAATGGTGTCATACTCCATAAAAACGCCTGTTTTCGCTATCTCTCTGTGTTTTTTTAGATCTGTAACATCGCGATCAACATGGCATACCAATATTTTTTCAGTAGGCAATCCTATCTTCCCAGCCAGGAGATCGATCATTCGTAATTCATCTACTCCCTCTGTATGAACCATTATGGACGCCCCACTAACTAATGCGGCTTTTCCAGCGGCTGTAATACACTTCACTGTCCAAGGATCCGATAACCCTTGTTTTGTTATCATAGACTTAACCAGCCCAGCCTTTATATGTGTCTGATATTCCGGTTTTACATAACACCCATCTAAGAACATGCCGTCCTCGATTTCCCGGACAAATATCTCGCTCAGTTCTTCCTCTGGGATATTGAAGATCCAATGCCCTTCTGGATAGAATTTAGGGATATGATACCCAGTCGTAGCGATAATATTGACACCACTTAGCCTGGCTATATCCTGAAGTCCCAAAACATCTCTGCCTGTTGCCAATGGATTTGCATCAACTACAGTATTCCCTCCAGCTTGTCGAAAGAGCAGAAGTTCATCTGCTGATCGAGGAAGATTATTGATGCATGTCAACTCGCAGTTTCTTTGGTCTACCGTCCTGACGATGTAAACATGTTCATGTGGCTGAGTAAAGCCAAGTTTGTTTTCATCTATTTCTCCAAGTACTGTATGAAAAGAATAATTGCCCATATTGTTCTTGGTTACCTCTGATTTGCAAGATCACTTGTATGATTAAGTTTATAGCATTAATGGAATTTTATTTCAATATCTAATGTAATTTTCGTACATATATTACAATATATTTCATTGTTATTTGTATATTTTTTTCATTAACCGGATTGTTCTAATTGATTTACGGAAATAATTTGTTATATTTTTGACAATTGTCGTGTTTAACAAAAAAATCCGAGGTATTATACCTCGGATTCGTTATCGAATACATTTGAAACAGTTTTATAAGATTGAAATATTATTTCTTTAACGCACAATTTTTCGGCCTTTATGGCCAATCATAATATGAAGTTTTTTCTATTCGTCAATCATTTATCAGTCTGAACACCTGTTCAGACGTATCAGCCATATTTCTCTTCGCATTATCAGAATTCATGGCTTCGTCCAGCGAACAGACACCCCTGACGATTGGGAAAAACGCATCAATTCCAGCCTGATTACAGGCTGCTGCATCCTGCGTCACACTTCCTGCGAATGCTACGACTCTTGCCCCATACCTTTTCGCGAGTTTCGCTACACCGATCGGCGCTTTTCCCATGGCAGTCTGATGATCGAGGCGGCCTTCTCCTGTCACGACTACATCCGCATCTTTCACATAGTCCTTCAGATGTGTTTCTTCCAGCACAAGCTGAATACCTGATTTCAACTCTCCCCCAGATAGGCAAGAAAGGCGAATCCAAGCCCGCCCGCAGCACCTGCGCCCGGGAATGTCGGATCTGCATCCGGATCATGTTTTTTTGTGATTTCAGCATAAGAGCCAAGCCACTTATCCATATCCCTGATCATGATCTTATCCGCGCCCTTCTGCGGTCCATAGATTGCACTGCAGCCATCGGGTCCGCAGAGCGGATTTGTCACATCGCAGGCAATCAGAAATCTGCAGTCTGAAAGCTCAGGGAGCACGTGCTCAGACCTGACTTCCGCAAGATCCCTCAAACCTATCGCCCCGCGCCGAATCTGTTTCCCTTCCGAATCCAGAAGCTCAAACCCCAATGCCTGCAGCATTCCGGCGCCGCCATCATTGGTTGCGCTCCCGCCAATTCCGATGATGAACTTCCTGCATCCGGCATGGACTGCATCTCGAATCACTTCACCCAGTCCACAGGTCGTCGTCAGGAGGGGATTTCGATCTTCCGGCTTCACCAGCGTGATTCCGGATGCTCCGGCCATCTCGATGACTGCTGTTTCCGATCCTGGAATCACGCCATATGTGCACTCCACCGGAACGCCAAGCGGACCTGACACATATACTTTCCGATATTCTCCGCCCATCCCTTGAACAAGAGCATCTACTGTTCCTTCTCCTCCATCCGCCAGAGGCCGGACAATTATCTCCGCTTCCGGATTCGCCCTTCGGACACCATCCGCTGCTGCATTACCCGCCTCCAGGGACGTCAGGCTACCCTTGAATGAATCAATTGCGATTACAACTTTCACAGTGCCACCTCCATGTCTGGTTTCAATCTGACTTATCTTAATATATAGCATCCATGAAATGTAATTGCAACTTGTTTCATACATATATGAAATTTATTTTCATTAATATTGAGAACATCACTGTCCATTGATATCCAGTATTCCCGCTTTTCTGTCACTTCAATACCCCAGTTCCTCATCCACCAGAATCAGGTGAATCCTGTTTTTATGAAGGGAATACCTTGTGATCAGGAACTGGCAGCAGATTGTATCCGGTGACTTACAGTCCATGCAGGTACCGGTCTTTGTGCAGGGTGCCTTCAGACCAAAGCGCTGTACATTGATGACAGCCGCCTCATTCCGAGCACGCTTGAGCGCCGCATCAAAATCCGGCGCGACTTTATTCATGCCCGCAATCAGGACGAGTTTCTTCGGTCCGTAAGCATAAGCCGATACACGGTTTGCATTGCCGTCGATATTAACCAGAATGCCGTCTGCTGTGACCGCATTCACGCTTCCGATAAACACATCCGCGCTGTAGGCAAACTCCTCTGCCGCACGTTTCTCTGCCCCCGCCGTCTTTCTGCGGTTTACAAACTCGTAGTCGCCTTTCTCCAGCGCCTCCCCCAGCCCGATCTGCTGACCCGTAAGCGAACCGCCGCCCGTCACTCTGCTCCTCTCCGGAATCAGTTCAAGTGCCAGCTGCAGTGCTTCTTCCTTCGTGTGCACATGGTAACCTGTCATGTTGCGTGACGAAAGTCCCTTGATGACAGCCTGTGCCAACGTCTCATTTCGTTTCTGCCTGAATTCCTCCATCGCCGAATCCTCCCATATTTTATATACTCCGATAGCTGCATCTTCTCATAATCGCCCTGTCCTTGTAAAGAATGAGATTCGGTCCGGATCACGGCAGATACGGACATACCGAACGACACACCCTCTTCTTATAGAAGACCAATGCAGGCTGCCCCGATGATGCCGGTATCCCCTGGATCCTCACATGCATCGGCCAAACCGATCCATGTATTAACAGCGCTATCCCGTGAATATATTTTCTCATGGGTCATCTCTTTCAGCTCTTCCAGAAACAGATCTCCCGATCTCATAATTCCGCCGGACAGCACCAGAACATCCGGCTGCAGGATATTGATAATGTTCGCCATCCCCTCTGACAAGTAAAATAAATACTGATGAAATACCTTTACTGCCGCTGGATCTCCTCTTCTCACTGCTTCAAGGACAATTCTGGCATCAATCCGGTCTCGCTTTCCGCCACACATCTTCATCACCAGGCGTCCATCCACTGATTCCTCCCGGAGAGCAGCTCTCATCTGTTCCGCCAATGCCGGCGCGGAGGCATATTTCTCAAAGCATCCCCTTCTGCCGCAGTTACAGGCTACACCGGAAAGTTCTATAGACATATGGCCAAATTCACCCGCTGCTCCATTAACGCCCCGGATGAGCTTTCCATTCATGATGATGCCGCCGCCGATCCCTGTCCCGATCGTCATCATGACAAAATGATTCACATGATAACCGCCCGCCAGATATTCCCCGATCGCTGCGGCATTGGCGTCATTCTCAATCAGGACTTTTCCCCGCAGCTCACCGGGAAGATCCTTCTGAATCATTTTGACAAATGGAACGTCCTGGAATCCAAGATTATTGGCATACTCAACAGAACCCTTTTCTATATTGGCAGTCCCGGGTACCCCGACACCAATGGTGCGGATCCGGCCGGCCGGTATCTGCACCTTTTCAGCATGTGACAGACAGCTGACCCGATATATCCGGCCATGGAGCCCGGCTCTTTTACTTCTGCTGTCCTGACACTCTGTTTATCAATAATATGATATTCCGAATCGACCAGGCCAATATCAAGATTGGTCCCGCCAATATCGACGCCTACCCTATATTCCATGAACTCATCTTTTCCATTCTTCATTGCCTGATGTTCTGGTACCGCACCCGAAGCCCTGCTTCGAACATCCGCCGCCACGGCATCCAGACATCCTCAATCTGAACTCTTTCGGAGACAGAGGACATGTCTGTATGAATATAATGTTCAAGCTCTTTCTGAATCAGCTGACTCACGACTCCTCTTTCCTCTCCCACTTCCGTATAGGAAAATGGGCTGAGGTCGATTCCATCCTGCACGTCCTCCTTCCCAAGCAGACCGGCAATTTTCCATCTGACATTCGACATATATCCGCAATCCTCAATATACCGTTCCATCAGGAAATTCATATGGGCCTGGCTGCGGCCATGCGCGTCAAAGTCGACCCCCTCTGCCAGCGCGGTGCCAAGCGTATTTGCAGATGTATTCCATCCGGCATACCCCGCAATCTTGTCAAGAACGTTCAGTTTATTCAACATTCGGATCAGCGCCAGCTCTCCTCCATTGCCATATGCATTGTCGCAGATCACAACTGGTTTTCCTCTCCTGATACATTCCACTGTCTCATCCAGCAGCTCCGGCAGATTTCTTTCAGTCAGATATCCAGGTTCCAGGGACGGCTGCTCATTCGCCTCCCTGATCCTGTATGCTGGCGCAGTAATCATCAATACGAAATCTGCCTCGCTCATTGTGTCGCAGATTCTGCACCCTGCAGAAATCACATGGGATTTCACCGAATTCTCCAGGCTGTTCCCCTCATATATCGGAATGACTATCTTCGCCTGTTCGCTTGCATATCTGATATATACAGACGGCTTCTTTCCTCGAAGATGGTTCACCATTCTCGCCGTCAATGTCAGGGAAACCTCGTCGGCTCCTGGATAGATCAGAACCTTGTCCATCAGGTTCCGCTCAACAACGGCTGCCCTGATTTCCTTCTGGTCCATTGCCGCATATCCGAATGGGGCAGAATCGTCCTGCGGAATAACGAGAGCATTGATCACGCCGGCCTCAACAAAGTCCAATGCTCTAAGATTCATGGCTTTGTTCATTGCCCTCCTGGATACATAATCATCCAGAGCGCCCTGATCCACTTTGCGCAGCAGTCTGTCTACCTCTCCGGGATCACACATATCAACCCGGCTCTTGTGAACGGCCTCTCCGATTTTATGAATCATCGCTCCATACTGCTCATAATAATCGGGCTCTTCTTCATCAGAGGAATAATCCGGACATCTCATGATGCAATGCCATGCGTATATCTTCAGGCCTGGATACCGGTCCCGGATTTCTTTTACGACCTCCATACGCCGCGTTAATTCATGGCCGGAAAGATGATGGATCCGGGATGGGACCAGACCGCCGTACAGCAGCATGTCCATTGACAATACCAGGCCATCTGCATCTCTGCACTCCTGCTCTAAAAAAGAAACGATCTCCTGGATATCAGCCGGCTCTTTTTTATTTCCAAGCTTTCCGGGACAAACGATCCGGATATCATCATGACTGAAAAGTTCCTCGGCATAACGGCGATTGCAAGGTCTTTCATCCATTGGAAGCAGCACGATCTTTATCATCTTATCCTCTGTCCCTCTCATATTCGCAATACATCAGAAGCAGATCCAGCATGACCAGATAAGGAACCACGCATGATATATGATCTCCTGATATTGTCTTACCAGATGATATACAAAGGTTCCTGATATCTGAATTCTTCAGTTCATTCACCGGTTCCGATGAAATAAGCACACTTCTGGCTCCGTTCTCAACAGCGGCAGTCAACGCGTTCCGCATCAGAATATCTTTTCCATCCATGTCAATTCCGATGAATAACTCTCCCTCTGTCGCCAGCCCGGCGCGAATCTGGAGAAGATGCGTGTGGTGCACAATCTCTATGGGAAGACTGCGCTGGATCAGCCGATATTCCAGAAGCTCTGTCAACGCGCCGGCACACCCGGAGCCGGTCATATAAACAGCCCTGCTCCTTCGGATGGTTCTGGCCAGATCATGCCACTGTTCGATCTGACTCTCCTGGAATTCCTGCGCTGTAGCATCCGTATACATCGCATGCACCTTTGACGGAATGAAGTCGGCCGCACTATGAGATTTCACGTATTCCATTTCCTCATGGAAGTCCTTCTCATACGAAAAGACAAATTCCCGGTATCCCCGGAACCCGCACTTTTTGGCAAACCTCGACAGCGTCGATTCCGAGATATACAGCAAGGCTGCGATATTCTTGGATGAAAAATCCTCAACTGCCGTGTTATTCAGAAAGAAGCGCGCTACACTCTTCTCCACGTGTGTCATGGAAGGAAAAGCCTCTTTGATTACCTGTTTTGTCTCGTTCCCAAGAAACAGGTTTCTGCCATCGCGCCTTCTTTCGCTGCAGCACATCTGCGCCCCTCCATTCTTTCCTATCGCGGAAAATATTCATCCAGATCAGCCCTTGGAATTTCCATCCCATATTCACTCATCTCATAGGCTTCCGCATATTGAGTCGTGCTCTCATGCCCATACCGCTGTTTCAAAACGTCCTGGTATTGTTCCGCGACCTTTCGATCCCATTGCGTAATTGCGTCTGACGGATAATTTCTGACATCGTAGTCTGGTCGGATCTCACCCTGTTTGACGGCCATCCAGGGAAGAAATGCTTCATACTGAGACTTGTGACAGCCGGTCATCTTGAGCTTTTCTTCCATTACATCATCGATTCTGACAACAACGTCCGCAGAAAACGGATATGGTCTCTGGAATGGGTCATATACAAAGAAGATCGCCGGCTGATGATTCAGAGCCGGGGTATCCGGGCAAATCGCAGGCACCATGACCAGATAAGAACTATCCTCGACAATCTGGGAAGTGCTCCTGTGATCCGGATGGTAATCGTTCAGCCTGTGCGTGATGATGATATCCGGCTGAACCTTACGGATCAGACGCACCATCTCTTCTCTGGCTTCAAGGTTCGGCTCCAGCTCCCCGTCCCGATGCTTCAGGACGATGGATGTAACGCCTGAGATTTTGGCGGAAGCCTGCGCTTCCTCTTCACGGATTTTTGCCAGTTCCTGGCGGCCAAGTGTCTGATGACCTGCACTTCCGTCTGTCACCGATACAAATGTCACTCTGCACCCTGCCTTCACATATTTAAGCGCGGTTCCCCCGCATCCCCCTTCACAGTCATCCGGATGTGCGCCGACGACCATAACGTTCAAGTTCTTCATTTCTTTTTCTCCAACGCGCAGTCTGCAGCAAAATAAAAAGCCCCGTTCCAGTTAAAGCGTACCCTTTTCAGCAGAATTCTTTTTCCCTTCAGCTGGTGAGAAAGTTTTTCAGACAATTGCTCTTTCAGGCTCTTTGTGTAGTATTCTGTCACTTCATCGATGCATTCGGCCAGTCTGAACGGATTGATTCCGTGAGATGGTGCATATTCTTTCATAAATGCAGGGGCTACATTCGCCTGGCAGAGCCAGTCACAGATCAGCGCACGCGCCAAAAATGTGTCTGAACGTTCCTCCTGCTCCTCCATATTCTGAAAGCAGTGGTAATAGGCTGCTATCATTGTCTGGGCAATCACCACGCCATTTGTATTCTCAGCAGTATTCCAGCCTCCAAATGCCTGAATCAGCTGAAACGTACCATGCAGGCGGGCATTGTCGCAGAAATCATTGTCGCATCCGTTCGATGTCGCCACATCTGAAACTCCGATTGCCTTCCCATAATGTGCATGAAAATACGCGATATAGCGTAATAGCTCCTCGGCATTCGTG
>USJM01000015.1 GCA_900555005.1 uncultured Lachnospiraceae bacterium
AACGTAAGTCTTAAATAAATATTGTTGCTGAAGGGCTGAAAAACTGCCGTTTACTTAAAAGATGCCGCGAAAGCGGCTTTTTTCATGAAAGGAGGCCACCATGGCCACATTGAAATTTGATGATAATACTACGATCGAAGCTGCAATTACATCGAGTGAAAGAGAGCTGGTATTCGCTGTGCAGCGCTTTTCGGAGTGCGATGCAATTGTAGAGCAAATCCGTGAAAGTGGACTGAAATCGCTTGGAGACAAGCCACTGACCGGGAAAGAGGTTGGGGCTATATCTGCCGTGACGACGGCAGACGGGGTGCTGCTGACAGTTACGCTGCATGATACAGAAAAGCAGCAGGCGATCAGTGATATCACGAAGGGAGTGGCAGGATCCGAGGAAGATGTGCCGGAAGATCTCCAGTCGATCATCAATCTTGCAAGAAAGGGGCGTGATAGTTTGAGCGACACGGATGCGGCATCATATGCAGACTATTTTGCTCCATGGGAAGCAGATGGCCATGTGTATAAGACGGGTGAGAGGGTCCAGTATGGGGGAAAGCTGTGGAAAGTCGCCAGCGATCACACATCGCAGGCGACGTGGACACCAGACCAGGCACATAGCCTGTTCTCTGAAATTTTGCCAGGACAGTCTGGAACACCGGTCGGAGAATGGCAGCAGCCCAATGCGTCAAATACATATAAAAAGGGAGATCGTGTGACCTATAAGGGCAAAACATATGAATCTACTATTGATAACAATGCCTGGTCGCCTGCCGATTATCCGCAGGGCTGGACAGAGATAACAGCTTGATCGGAGGTAAATCCATGGGACATTTGTTTGACAGAATAATGGATGTGCTACAGCTGATTGTACTGATCGGATCAGTTTGGACACTGGCCAAGACTGCAGTGAAGGTGGCGAAGGCACCGGAAAAGTCACAGAATGACAGAATCCGGGCGCTGGAAGTCAGGGTGGACAAGATTTCGGAGCGCTTGGCCATCGGCGACAAGCATTTCGCGTCGATCGACGATGGGACAGTCATCACCCAGCAGTGCATCCTGGCAATCATGGATGCTCTGATAAATGGCGGAGATTCTTCAGAACTCAAAGCGAAGCGCGACCTGATGCAAACGTATCTGACGACAAAAGGAGTCAAATAAAGATGATTTTGCGAGTAACAGCAGCGGTGTTTATCATCGCTGCATTTTTATACCAATTACACAATATGGAGGATTGAAATGACAGAATTGATTTACAACATACTGACAGCAGTGGTTGTGGCGCTGATCGGCGTTATCGTGCGGGAATTAATCCCGTATTTGAAACAGAAACGAATTGAGGCGACCACGCAGATCCGGAAGACAAGGTGGGCGTGGACGGCAGACATCATCGACGCTGCCGTAAGGGCGGTCGAGCAGACGGCAGATTCAGAATTGCACGGCGAGGGGAAAAAAGACCTTGCGAAACAATATGTAAAAACAATATTGCGAGAAAGTAATCTGCCAATAGATGAGTATCAGATCGACAAATTAATTGAGGCGGCGGTGCAGGCAATGAATGGTGGTGGAATGAACCTGATGGTAGCGGGGGAAGGTACCGCATTTGGAGAAAGTACGGAAAAGCAGAAAGAAAATGTTGATGACGATTAAACATATTAATTTGGGAGAGGTGTGTAATGGCTATAAGCTTTAATACTGATATGGAAGCTGCATGGAGGTATTTCATCAGGAAAGGCCTGACAGAGGCTGGAGCAGCAGGACTGATGGGAAACCTATATGCAGAATCGGCAGGATTCCATCCGAACAGGGTGGAATTTTTGTGTATCAGGAGGTTAAAAGAGGCCGGGAAGATATACACGGATACAACCTATACGGCAGCAGTAGATGATGGCAGGATCACGGCCAGCCAGTTTTTAAACCCGCTCCCTGGAAGAGTCTACGGGTATGGACTGGCGCAGTGGACGTCACCGGGGCGGAAACAGGGGCTGTATTCGGTGTGCAAGACCCGCGGCGTGTCGATCGCTGATCTGCAGGCGCAACTGGACTACATCATGGACGAACTGGTAAACAAATACAGGATCGTTCTGCAGACGCTGAAACTTTCGGCAAATGTCAGGCAGTCATCGAACATGGTTCTTTACAACTTCGAACAGCCGGCAGACCCTGACAAACTGTCAGAGACCAGATATCAGTATGCGGCAGCCATCTACAACAGATTCAAAAATGAAAATGGAGGAGAAAAAGTGAAAACCACTGTATCACGGATCCTGGATATTGCCAGGGCGTGGATCGGATATTCGGAAGCCAGTGGGAAGCATAAGCAGATCATCGCTGTGTACAACAGCCACAAGCCGCTGGCGAGAGGTTACGCTGTACAGCCGAATGACAGCTGGTGTGACACATTTGTGTCGGCGGTGTTCATCAAGGCGGGTGCCGTCACACTGATAGGAGGGACGGAGTGCGGGGTTGAAGAGCATATCAAGATCTTTAAAGCTGCTGGGATCTGGATAGAGGACGGGACGATCACTCCGAAGCCGGGCGATATCATCTGCTACAACTGGAACGATTCAACACAGCCGAATGATGGGTATGCAGATCACATAGGGATTGTGGAGAAAGTGTCAGGCGGACAGATCACGGCGATCGAGGGAAATTATAAGGATTCTGTCGGCCGACGGGTGATCCCTGTCGGGTGGGGCTACATCCGTGGATACGCAAGGCCAAGGTATGCTGCGGAAACGCAGCAGGGGAACCCAAACGCTGCGTTTTCGCAGCAGAAGGTGTACCATGTCCAGGCGGCGACGTTCACGGATAGGAAATATGCAGACCAGCTGGTACTGAAACTGAAGTCAAATGGGATCGACAGCTATGCCTATCAGAAAGGCGGGTATTGGCTGGTCCAGGCGGGGGCCTTCGCCAGCAAAGCAAACGCCGACACGATGCTGAAGCGGCTGAAGGAGCTTGGGATATCTGGCATGATCTGGTAACATTATGGTTGGTGGCATTGCCACCATTTTGCCACCGCCGGAGAAAAATGCGCGTTGATGTAATCATGACGGGATGTTTAACAATGCCAGAAAATCAGCATTTATAGCGGTTAATCAGATAGTATAGTGAACGGGATTTTATATACGGCGGCAGGGGGTGCACGTCGAGACGGTAGCGTTATTGTCCAAACTTAATCAGGTAGAACATGTCGACGTGCTTGTTGACATGAATGAGCTCGATCTGACGGCGGCAGAGAGTAAGCCAACCTATCGGGAGATTCAGGATTACGTAAAACAGCAGACAGGGCTGAATGTATCGAATCTGAATGTGGCTCAGGTGAAGAGAAAATATGGTCTGATCGAGCGCGCGAATTACAACCTCCCTAAGAAAGAGAAGAGCAGAACGCCGGGATGCCTTCCGGAGAAAGAAGAAGCAATTGTTGAGGCACTGAAGCACTTCGGCTGTATAGGTGGGTAATGACTATTTTTCTTGCCGTTTATCTGGCCAAAACTAAACACTTTGCTGTGGTATTCTTATAATAACGGGAACCGTGGCGGGGAAGGACCATGCGCCAGAGCATGGTCCTGATTTTTTTGGCAGTTTATCTGTCAAAAACTGAACACTTTGCAATGCTATTCTTATAATAACGGGAACCGTGGAGGAAAAGGACTATGCGCTAGAACATGGTCCTGATTTTTTTGCAGTTTATCGGACCAAAACCAGCCACTTTGCTGTGTTATTTTTATAATAACGGGAACCGTAATGGGATGGGTATTAGATCCGCATGGTGCCGTTGCCTGAAATGCCTGTGGCCGTCAGCGCAGAGATCAATCTGTACTGACGGCCATGGGCGTTTTTTGTCCATGGAGAGGAGGAATGGAGTGAGCATCAATAAATTTTAGAAGGGAGGAATTGAACGTGTCAGAAGATTCATGGAGTATGCGGAAGAGGAGGCGATATATTGAAAAATTCACTCGAGATGGAAAGGTTTACTTCTTTACTGGCAAGGCTGATTTCAAAATACATCAATCAGCTTGATCTGTCGGATATGAAGGAAACCAGGGAAGAATCATTCGCTATGCGGATGTTTCTTTACCAGAAGAAAATGAAGGAATGTACGAAGCCTAATATCCGGAGAAAGGCGGGTTTTATTCATGAGGGAAAACATAACTCAGGAGGACAGAATCGAGCGGCTCAATCGTCAGATTGCGGAGCTCGAGAAAAAGACGAAGAGGCTGCAAATCGACAAAAGCGAAAAGCTTCGTGAAAAGAAGAGGGAAGAACGGAAAGCGAGAAATCACCGTCTGATTCAGATGGGAGCTGTAATAGAGAGCGTCCTCGGACGACCGATTACGGATGAGGACATTCCAAGGCTACTCGATCTTCTGCGTTTTCTTGAGGACGAAGATGACCATTACTTCAGCGAAGCGATGAACGGAGTTTTTGATTATCGGAGTGCGAAATGAACGACAGAGCAGAATATTTTCCTTATTTTCCTGAAAATAAGGCGCACTTATACGCACACTTCGTATGCATAAGCGCGGAAGGGTTTCACCCTTCACTGAGCAGAGGCTCTGCCTCTGCACTCCGGCGGGATCCTCCAGACGCCAAGGCAAAGGCTTTGCCTCTGCACACTGATCAGGCATCGGTAAAAAAGACAGACCTATCTTGGCAGGCCTGTCTTTTTCTTACCGAGCCTGAATGCTGCCCCTGCCACGGAAAGCCTGCTAATAAAAAGTCAAGGGGTGATTTGAGAAAGTTTTGAAATTGATTTTAGGCACAAGTATCCGGGCCGTCTGTATAGGGCGGTCTGACAATGAAAGCCATATGTTTGGTCGGAAGTTTACTGCTCAGCTTGCTCCTGGTTGCGGAGGCATTCTTTCACTTTGCCATAATAAACGCGGAGGAACTTATTCGCGCCGGCCGTCATGTACACGAGATACGGTTTATTTTCAGCCTTCTTTTTGAACAGAAAGCTGCTGACCGCATCGTCTTCCTTCACTCCGTTTTGCAGCATAGTTGTCATGATCTGAAACAGAGTGCGGCGAAGTCTGGATGGCCCGCATTTTGATGCGTGGCTGCTATTATGTACTTCCTGCCCGGAATCGTTTTTCCCCGGGTCTACACCAGCATATGCGGTCAGAGCTTCTCTATGCTGGAATCTGGAGATATCCCCGATTTCGGCTATGAGCTGAGGGCCGAAGGTAGGGCCTACACCGTACATGTTCATGACAGTATCGTATTCGGGAAGAGTAGATGCCAGTTCATTCATTGTTTTGCGGATGTGCTCTACATTTTCAGACACAAGGTTTAGCTGCCGGATGCTTTCTTGAATCAGTTCCTTATAAATAGCATCTTTAGGCAAAGTTGCTATGAGTTCTTTGGAATCCTCGTATATGGCTTTTGCTTTGGCTTCCTGAAACTCGTAACCATGATGTTTGCAGAAACGCTTGTAGTGGTCTGTAAACGCTTTTATACCGGCTTTGCGGACACAGTCCACATGCCAGAAAGAATAAGCAAAATCGACCCATTTTTCGCTTCCGTCGGCACGGACAGGGCTGTTAAATAATTTATTGACGCCCGGGTATGTCGCGTCGAGCAAGGCAATCAGGTTTGATTTTGCAGCAGTTTTCTGCTTCATGAAGAAGCTGAACTGCGAATTAAGAGTTTTCAGTTGAGTACGCGTAGTGTCCATACTTGTATACTCACGAAGCTCAGCCCAATTGTCAAGGGTGTAGCGGGCTATTTTCTTTGCATCGGCGGAATCCGTCTTGACCTTACGGATTGTGTTGTTTCCGTAGTTCTTGATCAGATGCGGATTGACGGTACATACAAAGAGACCAGTCTCAGAAAGAGTATTCCGGATCGGCTCATGATAACGTCCCGTACTCTCCAACACAACCTTGGTATCTCCTTCAAGAGAGCCAAGGTATTGGGCGAGATCATGAAGATCCTTGGACTTATGCGTTACGTCAAAGGGTTTATGGACGATGACCCCACCTGGCTGCAGGACAGCAACCGTGCTTCTTCCCTTTGATACATCAATACCTACTGCGTTTAACATAACTGATTCCTCCAGAATAAAGATTTGCAATGGTTCCAGAATTCTCATTGCCTATTCAATCTCCTGGGGTATCATACGAACGCACTGAAACTGTTAACAGCGGTTCAACCTGCATAAACCGAACGGCTGCGAATGAGGATGGCTGGACGACTGGCTTTCGGACGGACGCCGCAGAATATGCTGTGGGTCCAAGGAGGACGACGTCATAACCATGCCATTCTATTCTAACAGCTTTGGCAATGAAGGGATAAGAGCCTGACTGGCTGTCAGGTCATCTTTACCCTACGACTTTATTATAGGAGGAGGGACATGGCAATTTACCACTGCAGCATCAAAATCGGCAGCCGGCATGGAAGGAAGTCTTCCGTAGCTGCCGCGGCATACCGGGCCGGGCAGAAGCTGAAGGACGAGCGGTCCGGTAAAACATATGACTACACGAACAAGAAGGAAGTCACGTATTCGGAAATCATTCTTCCGGAGAACGCGCCTTCCTTTTTTTCTGACCGCGCGGCTTTGTGGAACAGCGTTGAAGAAGCGGAGAAACAGGACAACGCCCAGCTCTACCGGGAGTTCGAAATTGCTCTGCCGAAGGAATTATCAAGGGCACATCAGCTTCAGGCGGCACATGAGTTTTTCCAGAGAAGGGCTGCTGAAGGATGGTCGTGGACTGGTCCTTTCACGACAAGCCGGGCAATCCTCACGTTCATGGCATTGCACCGACCCGGGGCGTAAAGAAGGACGGCAGCTGGGCACAGAAGAGAAAGCAGGTCTATGCCCTTGACGAGAACGGCGAACGGATCCCGGTTATCGACAAAAAGACTGGCCAGCAGAAGATTGGCGCGAAGGAAGGAAGATGTGGAAACGCGAGACCGTTGAGGCTAACGACTGGAACAGTCGGGACCGGGCAAGACAGTGGCGGGCGGAATGGACTCTGATTTGTAACAGGTACCTATCCATGGAAAGGCAGCCGGACCGGATCGATGACAGGTCCTATGAGGAACAGGTATCGACAGGGTACCGACAAAACATGAGGGCTATGCAGCAAGACAGATCGAGGCGAGAGGAGGCGTCTCGACGATCGCGGAGCAGAACAGAGAGATCCGGCTGCTGAACAGACTGCTCGATCGGGCAAAGGAAATGGGAGTGCAGCTGATCCGGCAGTTCACCCAGTTAAAGGAATCTTTCAGGAAGGAGATCGAAAGCATCGATGAACTCAGAACAGGGTACAGCTTTTCTTCAGCTGGTCGACGAAATGGAGAAAGTTATGACGGACCAGCAGGAACTGATCGGGAGGGCAGAGAAGGAGTTGATGGTGATTACGGAAGAATACAGCCAGAGTCTGGAGAAGATCGTGGAACTGGAGAAAGAGAACGAGAAACTCAGATACCTGCTTCGGAGATACCGGAAGCAATCCTCGAGCGACTGAACGAAATGAAGGAGCGGTCGGAATCACAGAACAGGGAGATTGGAAAAACTCTGAAGAAAGGAGAATCACTCAGTGAACGTTTCAGCAGATGGATACAGCGCAGAGCAGCTTATGAGTCTGCTCGAGCAGATGCAGAGCGAGACAGAAGAAAAAGACCGGACCATACAACAACTTCAGAGGCAGTGCGAGTTAAAGGAGAGGGAGATCGAATCTCTGGAGAAAGAAAAAGAAGCAGAGTCATCGAGGGCATGGAACCTTTCGATGAATCTCGAGATCAAGGGGAAGAATCTCCGGAGTGCGGAATACGAACTGCAGAACCTGAGGAGACGCGTGAGAGATCTCGAGGGAGAAGTCTCTGAGCTGAAAAGCAGGAAGAGATTCGGCCTGTTCAGGTAACAAGGATAGGAGGGGATATCAATGAAGAGAATTACGGAACTTACAAATGAGGAACTGATTAGCAGACTGGTAAGCGGAAGCAGATATTACGGTCACGAGGAATTATCCAGAGAGATCATAAAGCGTTTCAGGCTTTACGTTGATCACGGTGATCTTTCCAGAATCGATGACAGGAAGAGCATCGAAGGCGGGTGGATGGAGGACCGTGAAGAGAGAGGCCCGTGTCTTTGAGAAGAGAGGAATGACAGCATGAATCTTTTTGACGCGGTCAAGGGACAGGTCACGACGAGGGATGCGGCAGAGCATTATGGGATCCGGGTCAACCGCTACGGTATGGCTGTCTGTCCATTTCATCCGGACAGGAACCCGAGCATGAACTGGACAGAAGGTTTCACTGTTTCGCCTGCGGTGCTGACGGCGATGTGATCAACTTCGTGGCAAGGCTGTTCGGCCTTAAGAATGGAGAGGCGGCAAAGAAAATCGCGGCCGACTTTGGGATAGCTTACAGCCGGAGCCGTGCTTCTCCGGGGCAGACATATCAGGAGAGGAAAGCAAGAAACCGGGAGAAGGATCAGCGGGACCGTTTCGCCAGCGCAGGGAGAAAGTTCTTCCAAATCTTCTGCGACTATCGGCAGACACTTGATGAATGGGAGAGGCGGTATGCTCCAGCGGATATTGATGGATGGGACCACATAGATTCCCGGTTTGAAGAGGCATTACAGAACAAGTCCAGGATCGATTACATCCTGGACTCTTTTATCGGCGGCAGCCCGGAGATATCGCTGGACTGATCGCTCAGTATGGAAAGGAGGCAGCGAGCCTTGGCAGACGTTTTGAAAAACATGAAGGAAGAAGAAAAGAAGAAGCTGGACGAGGCGATGACGGACTTGGGGTTTCCAAATGAAGCAGATGGCATATCCTGTCCACCGTGGATTGGTGAGAAAGGGAAGCTCATCGAGACAGAATTCTGCGAGTGTTTCCTGAAGAACCATCCGATGAAGTGCATCAACAGCAGACTCTACGATACGGAGGGAGAGGTAACTGACGAGGCCTTGAAAAAGGAGATCTACGATACCGTCAGTCCATATTACAGCACAAACATGGTCCGGAGGATCACGCAGCTGGCACAGCTGATGAAGATGGTCGCGGATTCCGAAGAACCCCTGAGACAGCTTGATCTTCTGAACATGAAGAATGGCACTCTCTACCTTGATGGTGGGTTTTCTCCTGAGAAGAACATCTGCATGAACCGGTTCCCTGTTGATTATAATCCGGGCGCGGCAAAGCCGGAGGTTTGGCTGAGATTTGTCAGTGAACTTCTTTATCCGGAAGACATTCCGGCTTTTCAGGAGTTCATGGGATATACCTTCATCCCGACCAACAGGGCGCAGGTCATGATGATGCTGATCGGAAGGGGAGGCGAAGGAAAGAGCCAGATCGGACATGTCCTGAGGGCGCTGCAGGGAACAAACATGACGATGAGCAGCATACAGAAACTCGCGACCAACCGCTTCGCCAAGGCGGACCAGATCGGAAAACTTCTGATGGTTGACGATGACATGAACCTTGATGCCCTTCCCGATACCGGAACGCTGAAGAGCCTTGTCACGTTGGAGGATAAGACCGATGTCGAGTGGAAGTTCGGGCAGAGCCAGCAGGTCAGTCTTACCTTCCGCATCATGGGATTCGGGAATGGGTCCCTGTCGGCCTTGTACGACCGTTCTGACGGCTTCTACCGCCGCCAGATGATCATTCAGGTCAGGGAGAAACCAGCGGGCAGGGTGGACGACAGATTCCTCACGGACAAGCTGATCGCAGAGAAAGAAGGAATCTTCTTGTGGTGCCTTCAAGGCTTGAAGAGGCTGATCCGCAATGGGTATGCTTTCTCCGTCAGCAACAGGATGAAGCAGAACCTCGAGACGGTCCGCCGGGACGCAAACAACATCATCGAGTTTTTTGAGTCGACAGGATATATCCGCCTTGAGGCACATACTTCCGCCTCATCAAGACAGCTTTACAACGCTTACGTGAAGTGGTGCAGTGACAACGCCGAGAAGCCTCTTTCGGACCGTACATTCACGAGATGGATGCGTGGCGAGGAAGAGAGGCTGGGCATCAAGTACGATAAAAACATTGATATTGGCGGAGGCAAGAAGGTCCGAGGATACCGTGGAATCAACGTGATGGTCAATACAGATCTCGTATGATTCAGGACAGAGAGCGGATCAGGAGAAGGGGTGAGATCCTTCAAAGATTGAATTGAGGCGGATAGGCATCGTTTCCCCAAATTCTTATATATATATTTTTTGTAACTATCATTACTATCTCTTATTTTTTATATATAAGATTTTAAATGTAATGCCTATAGCCTAGAACCACCCGGAAATGCTGATAAACACTGACGATCCGGGGAAGGCACACACTTCTCCTGATGCGCCTCTTGTGCCGCTATGAGAAACATATCACTATCGGGCAGGGGCAGGAGACATCTCCTTCGGCCTGTCCATTTTTGTGGGAGGATTCAGATGAAAGAGGAAGGACTTAAGCGTGAAGACTACGAGAAGAGCGGAGAAGTCCGTACTTCTTCAGGACGAACAGACTGTCCAGTCAATCTGTTTTTCAAGAAAGATAAAGGCGCAAGCCTGGAACAAAAAATCAAAGAGTTGATATTACGTGATAGTTGAAATAGGTATTTTATGATGGAAGAGCACTCAGATCACTTGGTGGTCTGGGTGCTTTTTTTGTGTGTAAAGAGTATGACAAGGTGAATCTCGAAAATCTTGTTAAAGATCCATCCTTGGGATATAATTTTATGGATTATGGTCTTTATTCAAGCCATATTGACATTTCGTGCAAACTATGAAAGCTAGCTGCTTTCTTTGAAGATTGGAAGGAACAACATGAGACTACTTTCTTTGTTTTCAGGCTGCGGAGGTATGGATATTGGTTTTGAAGGTAACTTCATATGCCATAAAAACTCCATAAATGAAAAGATACACCCTGATTGGATTGTGGCTCAGAAAGGTGATTGGGTCAAGGTAGCTCCTACAGCTTTTGAAACAGTTTTTGCTAATGATATTCGACCTGACGCTAAAGCAGCTTGGGTTTCATATTTCTCGAAGAGGAAGACTTGTTGTATTTGTGGACGGCGACTTTTGGCATGGGAACAATTGGCGTCTTCGCGGATATAAAGACCACGAAGATGAAATGCAACATTATTCCAAGTTCTGGAGAGATAAGATTGAGCGGAACATGGAGCGAGATCAGAGTATTACAAAAGAATTAACAAAGGACGGTTGGATTGTCCTCAGAATATGGGAGAGCGATATAAAGAAGGATTTGTCGAGATGCGCTGATACTGTTGAGACATGGTACAAGCTGTTGACATCAAATAAATGACATCATCTCTTGATGTAGAAAAGTATATGTAAAATTTGTGTAAATTTATTATTTACAATATATTTCGGCTCAACACATCATCATGTATAATCAAGTCAGGTTTTTCGAACTTTCTTCAACCGAAAATGGGAGGACAAGAGAATGAAGAGGTACCCCGCTTTGATTGGCTCTGCAATACTGGCAATAACAAGCGTATGCGGATTCCCTGCTTCAAAACTGCAAGTATATGCTACGCAAGAGGAAACCGAGGAGGCAGACAGCGATGTACTGCTTGACGACCAGTATATAAAGATAACCTACGAAGGTGTCACAGACGAAGAATATTACGTTGGCTACAAGGTACTTATCGAAAATAAGACTTCTGACCAGTATATTTCGCTTTACTCTACCAACACAAGCGTTAACGGTATGATGCAGTATATGAGCGTACAAAACAGCACTGTTGCGCCCGGAATGAAGGCAGAAGCCAAATTTCTCTTCAACACTGACAGTGAAGGTGCAATCAAATCGGTAAATGATCTGATAAATGTGAAAGGAATCCTCAATCTTGGATCAAACACAGATGGCGGCTCTATCTTTAATCCACTTGAGTATGGAATAGAGTTCACAATTCCCGCCAGTGTAAAAGAGAATTCTGAGAACCAAGAACAGAATGATGTCCCCGCAGCTGCAGTCCTACTGGACGATCAGTATGCATCCATCACATATGATGGAACAGTCAAGGGAAGCAACTATGTTGGTTATAAAGTCATCTTCGAGAATAAGACCTCAGATCAGTATCTGCTTCTTTCAGCAGATAACACAAGTGTCGATGGCATGATGCAGTACATGGATATCCAGAACAGCACCGTTGCCCCGGAAATGAAAGTGGAAACCGAGCTGCGTTTCAATACAGATAACAGCGGCATCAAATCCATAGATGACCTCAAGGATGTGAAAGGAACCTTCCACATCTCCTCAAGCGCAGATGGTGGTGTGTACTATGAACTGGAATCCGGGATACAGTTTTCGATTCCATCGGAAGAGACCTGGCAAATGTCTCAAATGTCTCTGACGCTCAGGATACCGCGACTTCACAGCACACAACAGAGGGTGCTTCTGCAGATGCTGAATCAACATCCTCATCAGAAATAGACGGATTGTCTGTTCTTACATCATCCGATGGTTATATGTATTCGCTGAAAGACGATAATACAGCAACATTGACTGGATGTCCGGAAAATGTAAGTGATGTTGTTAATCTGATTCTTCCGGATAAAGTAGATGAGCACACTGTTACCGAGCTTGGGGAAACACTTTTCGACAATATCGGATCCCAGGCAAAAACAATAACAATTCCGGACAGTATTGAGAAGATTGATGGGAATCCATTTATGTGTACTTCTCTTACTGGATTTTCTGTTTCGCCGAATCATCCGTACTATGCGGTAATCGATAATGTCCTGTTTGAGAAGAAAACAAAGCGACTTGTATGCTACCCCCAGAAAAAGACTGATATAAGCGATTACACTGTACCGGATGGTATCAAAGAGATTGGTGCGCAGGCATTTTTCAACGCTCCACTAACAACTATTGCGCTTCCAGAAAGTGTTACAGTAATTGGAGACGAGGCATTTGATATTTGTGCATCGCTTACCAGCATGAGTATCGCCGGAAATATATCCGAGATTGGAATAAATCCATTCAATCAATGTTATTCGCTCTCATCAATGACGATATCTCCGAATCAAACGCTGCTTAAATTTGACAATAATGCCCTGTATAATGAAAGCACACACACTTTGATTTCCTATCTGCTAGCAAGTGAGTCCGAAAGCTATACCATTCCGGATGGCATCACTGCAATAGGGCCATATACTTTCTACAGTAATAATCATCTTTCTCAGATTTCAATCCCTGAGACAGTAGATAGCATTGGGGAATGGGCATTTTATGATTGCAACAAATTGGAAAATATCACCGTTCCAAGTTCTGTTACAAGTATTGGAGACCATGCATTTGGAACAACATTCTCGCAGATCAATATTGATGTTGATTCCTACAATGTGGATGATGATGTAAGCAGCTCAATCAAGGATGCTCTGAATGTAGCACCTGTTACGTTAACTGTCGACCAGGGCAGTTTTGCTGAGCAATATGCTATCGACAACAATATCAATTATGTATATCCGGAAGCAGATATGAGCTGGCTTACCGGAGACGATACTGAAAACAGTGATACGGCTTTCGCAGATATCAAACAGGGCGACTCCGGCGACACGGTGAAAAAAATACAGGAAAAGTTGATTGAACTTGGTGTACTGTCAGGATCCGCCGACGGTAGTTTTGGTCCTGGGACAGAAAGCGCAGTGATAACTTTTCAACAGAATAATGGTTTGGAATCCAGCGGAATTGTGGATGAGGAAACTTATAAAAAACTATTTCCAGATGAATAATATTTTCAAATTGTTTAAGATCTGAGGAGAAATGAATCATGAAGAAAAGCACTCTTATTTCTTTTCTGTCTGCTTTCTGCTTAGCAATATCATGTTTCACTACTTCTGGTTTTGCGGCAGATAACGACTCGACAAGCGAAGGATCTCAAGGACTGTCCCCGGCAAGTACTTTGCAGAAATTTCGGCAATTAATTTTGCATAGATTCCGGCAAACAATAATACATAACAATCGGCAATTAACTGTACAGAACACGGTGCCGGCTGTGTAGCAGATCACGGCGCGACGAGAAGGTCTTTGCCGTGAAGGCGGGCCCCCCCGGCGATGCTCCCGCCTTCCGTTCAGGTCTTATGAGATATCCGTAGACTTCAGGGGACTGAGCTATCATCTCATCTTTGGCAGTCAGTGCAATGGCAACTTTCTCTGCATTCCGAGGCTTCATATCGGCGCAGAGATGGCAGCGTATGATGAGACTGGATGGAACACGGACAGTCTGATGCGATGTGGCCTCAGTGAAGATCTGTCGAAGGTGTTCGCTCAGAGTCTTTATGAGATCAGCGATTATCTTTGTTACTAACGACAAAACCGGGAGGCTGTCCTCCCGGTTACAATGCTTATAATGATTGACACAAAGTTGAGCAAGTCAGTGACAATGAAACTAAGCAACTGAGAGTCAACTCATGAGGTCAGCAACAAAATGATTTATATCTCAGAGATGGCAGAATTAACTGCCATCTTTTTTTATGTCATCAAAACGGTGAAGGGGGGCCATATCATTTTTTTGTCTTGACAAAAACTCTCCGAAAGGAGAGCTGTACCAGAAGCTTGGCGGCATTCTGGAAATGCAGGGATACAGGGTTCTTGCATTCAATCTGGTAGACCTGGATGATAGCGACGGATACAACCCCTTCTCATATATCCGTGAAGATAACGATATTATCAAGCTTGTCACAAACTTAATGCGCAATACGACCCCGAAAGGGGCTACGTCTTCTGACCCGTTTTGGGACAACGCCCTGAGTCTGTACCTACAGGCGATTATGTCTTATGTCTGGTATGAATGCCCGAAGCAGGGAAAAGAGCCGACAGTGCGTGAAATGATGAATCTGCTTACGAAAGCAAAGGTTGCAGAGGAGGAAGGAAATCCGTCAGAGCTGGATCAGATTATGGAAAAGCTTTCAAACGATCATCCCGCAAAAATTGCGTATAACAAGGTGGCGACTGGCGCAAAAGATACCATCCGCTCCATCATCATATCCGCGCATGCAAGGCTGGCATACCTCCAGAATCCTAAAATTCTGAATATCCTTGACCACGACGACATAGATATCAGGGCAATCGGGGAGGGCGTGTATGGGAATCCGGACAGAAAGACGGCACTATTTTGCATTATTCCTGATAATGACAAGTCATATAACTTCCTGATCGGGATGCTGTATACGCAGATATTCCAGGAATTGTACTATATAGCAGACTTTGAGCACGGAGGCGCCCTCCCTGTCCATGTTGCTTTCTGGATGGACGAGTTTGCAAATGTCGCCCTTCCGGACGGATTTACACAGATAATCTCCACAATGAGATCAAGAAATATATCCTGTAATATCATCCTCCAGAACAGAGCGCAGCTGCAGGCACTCTTCAAGGATGACTGGCAGGCAATTATCGGGAACTGCGATACCATGATTTATCTTGGAGGAAATGAAGCAGAGACGCACAAGTACATGACGGAGATGCTTGGAAAATATACTCAGGAGAAACGAAGCACGTCACAGGGGCATGGAAAAAGCGGTTCCGGTTCTGACAGCTATGATGTGATCGGGCGGGAACTGATGACACCTGATGAAGTCAGACGAATGAGTAATAAAAAGGAGCTGGTCTTTATAAGGGGATTCAATCCGGTCATAGATGACAAGTACCATACCCTGGAATCACAGGAATTCAAAGTCATGAAGAGCCTTGGGATGTATAAAAGTAAGCGTCTGAGGCGGAAAGACGAGGAAAGTGACAAGATCAATTACTATCTCTACAGCCAGAACGACAAAGGCGATTATGACTCATTTGGATACCAGGTGGAGAACTACCATGGCGTATTTGCACAGTCCAGTTTCTTTAATAAGTTGGAAAAAATCGGGGACGGTAAATACCTTGCAGGAAAGGGATACATGGGATATAGGGCAAGAGATGGCCGAAAAGTGTATCCTGTGTTTGATAACCGGAACCCGCAAAAGATATTTGCGGGTGGAAACACCCTTACAAAATATCCACTGTGCGGGTGTATCGAAGACGAGAAAGTGTATAGCATGAAGGCGGGAGATATCAATGATCTATTTGCAACAGGGAACAGGGTATCTACACGGTTGCCATGGAGTTAACAAGGGAGCGGGAATAAATGTTGGAGATCGAGTTTTTAACGGAGCGTGACATAGACTATTTCAGGAAGAAAGAACAGGCTGGGGAGCCTGTACATGTAATAGACATAGATCCAGAAACCCTTGATAAGATAAATCTGGACTATATCGGCGACCCTGTCGAAAAGAAAGGCCAAATTCCAAATGAGGAAGAGATTAGGGACTGGGTAGAAAAGCACCCTATTCTGATGGAAAAAAGGAAAGAGGCTGATGAAAGGGCTGCCAAAGATCCGGTAACCGGAATTAAAGAAGGCATTTATTCGAAAGAAACTGTTGAAGCTGAAAAACGTCCAGAGGTCATAGAAGCAAGGAAGAGGGAGGAAGAGAAGGTAAAAGCCTGGAAACAAAAGATAAAAGACATTTATGAGTATGAAAACCTGTCGGAGGATGATAAAAATATCCTGGAAATGGCATGCATATACCTTGCCAAGCATCACGCGACAGACAGGCAGTTTGACCGCATCCTCGATGCACAGGGAATGCAGGAGCGTATAACTGCATATGCCGAGGTACAGGAACAGATCAGAGTCAACGAAAGAGAGCAGGAAAGGCAGAAAATGGATAGCTGAATGGAGCCTTGCAAAGCAGCATAAGGTATGATATGAAATATGTAGCACATATATAAGTATTTCCATACTGCAATGTCAGGTCACATGAGGGAGGGTAGAGATGGGACAGGATAAAAGTGGAAACAAGCCGATGGATGAAGAGACAATCGAGAGGATCAAGGCCTACTATGGTGTAGAAGATGAAGAGCAGTATTATAGCCCTGAAGAGATTATCCTGACAGGCGAGGTTCCGATAGGTGAAACTGAAGCCATTTATGACGGGACAAGTAAAAGGCCGCAAGATAATTAAAATATGTAGGAAAATAGAGAATCATCAGGAATGAAAGCCTCCGGAGTAGTCCGGGGGCTTTTTAGATGGGAAGGCACGTTATGGAAGACAGGCAGAAGAATAATGCATTTGAATATGTCATGAACACAAGGAGGCAGGTCAGTAACACACTTCTTGGAATGATGAATCAGGGAAAGTTCCTGGATCAGAGAGAATGGTCAGGCATTGCATTTGCACCTATCAACCCATTCAACGGGATCCCGTTCAAAAGCGGGAACAGGCTGCGCCTGATGGTGGCTGCCATTGAGAAAGGGTACACAGACCCTAGATGGGGGACGTTTGAGCAGTATAAGGAAAAGGGATATCAGATCCGGAAAGGGGAACATGGCACTCTTTGCGAGGTATGGAAGTTTTCAAAGGAAACAGAAAAGACCGACCCGGCGACCGGGAAAAAGAAAACCGTAAAAGAGCCGATTGAAAAGCCACAAGTCAGCTACATCCGTGTATTTAACGCATCCCAGGTTAACGGGTTCCCGGAATATGAAAAAAAGGAGGATCCCGTCCGGAAAAAAGAAGCACGTCAGATGCTGGAAAGACTCGCAAAAGTATGCAGACAGATTGGAGAGATGGTTGAAAAAGACTCGTCGATAAATGTCGGGGATAAGTCGGGACTGTCGCTTATGATACGAACGGCACCATATGGAAGCGTTACGGAATACAGTAACAGCCTTCTTATGACGATGGCACATGGTACTGGCCTGATGGTTAAAAAGAAATATACTGCCAGTGTGAATGCACAAAAAGAAGCTGTTGAGAAGTCATTTGCAGAATCCCTTGGAAGACTTTTTGCTGCAAGCGATTTTGATCTACCATATACAGAATGCGAGGCTGAACGGAAGGAAGGGCTACTATCCTTTGCAAAGATGACAGCGGAAGACCAGAACGCCGTATTTCGCGCAGCAAGTATAGCGCAGACTATTGTAAATGGAATTGAGTACCAGTACAGGAAGCAATGGGGGGATTTCAGGGAGCCGCTGGCAGAAGTCCCGGATAATAACACCG
Source organism: uncultured Lachnospiraceae bacterium (assembly GCA_900555005.1). Next base: position 18,005 of record USJM01000015.1, read on the forward strand.
AACCTGCTAAAAGGGAACCGATACCTGACCTGGTCTCCAATAATGGCATCCTTTCATACAGCTTCGACTCACCATTCGGACATTCAGAAGATGATATCATGTCGCCTCCTGGTTGTGAAGAAATGCTTCTTAAAAAATATGACGAGGTAAAACAATTCATCCTTCCGAAGCGGTGTACGGAAGAAGAGCTAAAGAAATATAGTAATGCATTGATTGTCGGGGGAAATACCATCTTTAAGGCATATTTTCCAGATGGAGTAACCAACAATACGGGATTTACAAACCGGACAGCTATTTTGCCTCAGATATATCAGACTTCATGAAACACTCAGATGGTAGTAAGGTGACAACGGATGAAATTATTCAGCAGGCTGGAAAAAACATGGAGCACCTTCTTGAGTATTGCAGTATCGGGGCTGAGGATAAAATAGGCATCTCAAACAAAGCAATCAATCTCATGGAACGGGTGAAAGATACAAGCGACCCGAAGCTTCCTTTTGTAGGTGTCTACATACATCAGAGAATGGGAAACATTGTAGAAAATTCGTTGGGATTCCCGCAGAAAATGCAAAGCCTGCACAAGCTGTTCCCGGAAGGCTGTATCGTATCATTTGCAAGTGACAGGGAGGCAGTGGCGGCATCCATAAACCAGGTTGACATCTGCCAGGTAGAAAAAATGGGGAAGTGTGTGTATGTAGATCCTAAGACAAAGACTGTTATGGGCAAAGACCTGAAGGAAGTATATGCTCACGCAAATGAAGTCCG
>USJM01000016.1 GCA_900555005.1 uncultured Lachnospiraceae bacterium
CGTGTCCAGCAGCTGGAAGGTCACCTCATCCTCCAGCTGCTGGGGATGGCGGTAATAGGCGAAGAAGGGGGCCAGAAACCGCTCCTCCCGGCCCGGGCACCGCTGCAGCAGGGAGTCCACGGCGAATTTCAGGGTATAGCGGATCCAGCGCTGGTGCTGGGGCATCAGCTTGTGGTCGGGATAGATGATCCTTTGCAGGTACAGCTTCCACTGGTCCAGGTCCGTGGGCACACCGGCGTCCGGGCGGCTGTCCGCCGGGCGCTCCTTGGCATAGCCCGCGTGGAACCCGGCGATGATCTCCCCCAGCAGGGCCGCCGCCTGGCGGCGGATGTCCCCCTCCCGGTGCATCAGCAGCTCATACAGAAAGGCCAGGGTCTGGACCTTCTGGGGAATGTGCAGATACAGGGAGTAGGACTCGAACACCCCCAGATAGGCCCGCAGACGCCGCCAGTTGGTTTCGCCCCGGGCCTGCTCCAGCAGGGAGGCAAAGCTCCGCTGTCCCGTCAGCCGGTGCATCAGGTCGATGTTGTGGCCCACGCACTGCATGGTCAGGGCGTCCAGGGCCTCCTGGTCCGTCATCAGGGCGGTGTGCTTCTCCGGCCGGGGCGGGGTGGCGGGCGAGGCACTGGATGCAGCGCGTCTGAATGCCTTCGCTCCGGCGCGCACAGCGGTGCACAGCTTCAGCGAGCAATTAGTGCCGCAGGCACATAAGCTAAACAGCATGAATCCGTTCTGGTAGTGCATTGCGACAGCGTTGAGAAGGTCAATGCTGCGCTGCAGGCAGGTGCTGAACGCATTCTCTTTGGCGGTGACTGCTTCAATCATCAGCTGCCGTCAGAGGCGGATTATGCTAAGGCTGCCAAGCTGGTGCGCAAGGCAGGCCGTCAGATGGCCTTTGCTACTCCGCGTATCATTAAAGAAGCACAGCTGGCATATTTCGATAAGCTCTTCACTCTGTGGGAAGAGCTGCAGCCGGATTTTGTTTACATCAACAACAACGGCCTGTGGCCCTTGGCGAAGAAGCATGCAGCGCTTAATTTGGTAGCAGATATGTCTTTGAACATCTTCAACAGTCAGACACTGCAGTTCTGGCAGGAGCAGGGCGCTGCAGGCGCAGTGCTCAGCCCCGAGCTGACTATGGCGCAGGTAGAGCATCTGGTGAGCGTCGGTCCGCTGCCGTTGGAGTGCATGATTCAGGGACGTTTGGAAATGATGGTTTCCGAATACTGTGTAGGCGGCAGCTTCCTGGGTGCGCTGGATAAGGGTGCCTGCAAGTTTAACTGTGCAGAGCCTTTATTCCTGGGCGACCGTAAGGATGCACGCTTCCCGATTGTTACTGACCAGTTCTGCCGTATGCATATTCTGAACGCGCATGAGCTTTCGATGACTGCCAATGTGCAGCACATGGCGGAAGCAGGCGTGGCTGCGCTGAGAATAGACGGCCGTGATTACGATGCGGCACGTCTGGGCGAGCTTGTGGCACTGTACCGCAAGATTCTCGGCGGTGCGGTGGAGGCACCGGAAAATCTGCCGGGTACTACAAGAGGCCACTATTTCAGAGGAGTAATGTAAAAGCAAATGTGAGCTTACTAAGCTGAGTAAATTGAATAAGCCAAAGCCCCTGTCGGCAATTGCCGGCAGGGGCCTTTTGTCGCATGTACAATTTGTTTGTCTAAGCATTTTTATATGCTTAATTATAAAAATCAGAGATAGTTTTCAGGCTATAGAAATCATATGCAGCAGAAAAATTTGCCTGCATCTTTCCGTTCCTGCCTGATTTATGATATAATACTAAAGTTATAGAGAAAAAAGACCATAAGGTCAGAAGATAAAATTTAGAGGAAAAGAGGAATGTGAAATGACAAATGGATTTGCAGCCTTAAAGGTTTGTGCCCACACCGTAGAGCAACTTCAGAAAATGGGCATCAAAAAGCCGATGCCGGTACAGGAGCAAGCTATCCCGGCGCTGTTTGCCGGACGTGACGTAATTGCCCGTGCGCAGACAGGCACAGGCAAGACACTGGCTTTCCTGGTGCCGCTGGCAGAAAAAATCGATACTGCCAAAAGCTACGTGCAGGCTTTGGTAATTACGCCGACGCGTGAGCTGGCACAGCAGATTGCCACCGAAATGAAAAAAATTCTGGGCGAAAGCGATATCAAGGTGCTGGCTGTTACCGGCGGACGTGATTTCGAAACGCAAAAATATAAGCTGGAGGGACGCAGCCATGTGCTGATCGGTACTCCCGGACGCTTGCTGGACCATATCCGCAAGGGCAACACCGACCTTGGCGGTGTGCGCTATCTGGTACTGGACGAGGTTGACGAAATGCTGCAGCAGGGCTTTATGGATGAAGCGCTGGAGCTGATTGCTATGACCGCGCCGGAGCATCAGACGATGCTTTGCTCCGCAACTCTGTCGGAAGAAGTGCGCAAGCTGGGACGCAAGCTGACGAAAAACTGCGCGCTGATTGATATCAATCCTGACCAGGCTACTGTTGAGAAAATCAAGCAAATTTGCCTGAAAACAACCGACGAATACAAGAATAAGGCTGTGGCAGCGCTCATTGACCGCCTGAATCCTTATCTGATGATTGTTTTCTGCATGAGCAAGGAGCGCACCAAGGAGCTGGGTGACTGGCTGGGCATGCAGGGCTACAACGTTGACGTGTTGCATGGCGAAATGTCTCCCGCCAAGCGCAAAACTGTTATGAAGGCCTTTCGTGATGCTAAAATTCAGATTCTTGTTGCCAGCGATCTGGCTGCCCGCGGTCTGGACGTTGAGGGCGTAACCCATGTTGTGAACTATGATATTCCGCATGATGTCGATTGGTATGTTCACCGCATCGGCCGTACCGGACGTGCAGGTAATGAGGGCGAAGCAATTACGCTTTATACTGCCGACGAGGTTAAATGGCTGCGTAATATCGAAACCAAGCTGGGTATTCTTATGGAGCGCCAAAATCTGGAGGGCGGTGTTGTGGCACGTCGCGTTGCTGTGGCTGCCAAAAAGAAAAAGCCCGCAGGACCTAAGCGCGGACGTAATTCCGTTATTGACAAGCGCAAGGCTCCCAAAACCGGCAGCAACCGCCGTCAGGGTGCTAAAAAAGGCAAATAAGCCTGCTTTTAATTTTTCATAATAAGACTTTAAACATGGATGCTTCTTTTGATTTACAGAGAGGCATCCATTTTTTCTTGTGTTGCAGAAGAATGTAACTTATGAGCCAATGTGCATTTTTTATCTTTTCAAGTATAGAAAAAATATGGTAAAATATAATGGAATAGGTATGCAATAAAAAAAGAACAGGAGGGCAGTATATGTTGACAATTCGTGAATATAAGCAGGCAGCAACGCTGGAGGAGGCCTGGCAGCTGAACCAGAAGCGTCCTAACCGCGTGCTTGGCGGTATGCTGTGGATGCGCCTGAGCAAGGGCAATGTGCAGACAGCGATTGATTTGTCGGCTTTAGGCCTTGATACAATAGAGGAAACAGAAACGGAATTCCGCATCGGTGCGATGGTGAGCTTGCGCCGGCTGGAGCTGCATGAAGGCTTTACCGCCTACAGTGAGGGAGCAAATAAGGAGGCGCTGCGCCATATTGTAGGTGTGCAGTTTCGCAATCTTGCTACCGTAGGCGGCAGTGTGTTCGGACGCTTCGGCTTTTCGGATGTGCTGACCTTGCTTTTGATTATGGACAGCTATGTAGAATTATACAAGGGCGGTATTGTGCCGCTGGCAGATTTTGTGAATATGCCGTATGACAGAGATATTCTGGTGCGCGTTATCGTCAAAAAGACAGCAGCGCATTACAGCTATAAATCCGTGCGCATCAGCAAAACCGACTTTCCGGTGCTGACCTGCGCGGCGGCGCTGACGCAGGAAGGCTGCAGGCCGCAGTGGGCGCACGCCCGGCGAAGGCAGCGCTGGTGAAGGATGCAGAGCAGCTCGCAACTCTGCCTATGACTGCAGAGAAGGCGCAGGCCTTTGCTGAATATGCTGCAGACTTACTGCCGACGGAAAGCAACCCGCGTGGCAGTGCTGCTTACCGCACGCATCTGATTAAGGTGCTGACTGCAAGATGTTTAACGGAATTGGGAGGTAAGGCCTGATGGAGATAACCTTAACCTTAAATGGCAAAAAGCTGACCCGTATGGTGGAGGCTGATACAGTTTTACTCGATTTTCTGCGCAAGGAAGGCTGCTACAGCGTGAAGCGCGGCTGTGACACTACCAACTGCGGTTTGTGCACTGTATTTATGGATGATAAGCCGGTGCTTTCCTGTGCTATTCTGGCAGCGCGTGCTGCAGGCCACAGCATCGTAACGATGGAAGGACTGCAGCAGGAGGCAGCACAGTTCGGTGCATTTATTGCAGACCAAGGCGCGGAGCAGTGCGGCTTCTGCAACCCCGGCATGATTATGAACGCTATCGCGCTGCTGCGTGAAAACAGCGAGCCTACGGAAGCAGAAATCAAGGAATTCCTGGCAGGAAACCTATGCCGTTGCTCCGGCTATGAGGGACAGCTGCGCGGAATCCAGAATTTCATCGCCTGGAAAAAAACTCAGGCGCAGGCATAAGGAGGGGAGCTGCAGATGAAAATAGTTAACCAATCCTACCGCAAAAAGGATGCTATGCAGCTGGTGACAGGCCAGCCTGTCTACACCGATGACCTGGTGCCGAACGACTGCCTGCTTGTCAAGGTGCTGCGTTCTCCGCATGCGAATGCAATTATTGAAAGCATCAATACCGCTATTGCAGCGAAGGTGCCTGATATCGAAGCAATTTATACCTGGGAGGATGTGGACCAGGACGGTGAGCGCTGCACCTACGCAGGCCAGACCTATCCCGAGCCAAGTCCCTACGACCGCCTGCTGCTCGACCGCCATGTACGCTTTGTGGGTGACATCGTAGCGATTGTTGCCGGCAAAACGGAAAAGGCTGTCGACAAGGCGCTGTCTTTGATTAAAGTAAACTATCAGCTGCTGGATGCAGTGCTTGACTTCCGCACTGCGCTGGATAACCCTGTGCTCGTGCATCCAGAGGATACCTGGAAGGCGAACTGCCCGGTTGGTGCCGACAATAAGCGCAACCTGTGTGCCCATGAGGTTATCGAGGACGGTGAGGTTGATAAGATTCTGGCGGAATGCGATGTTGTTATCGACCAGACAACTCACACCAAGGCTGTGCAGCAGGATATGATGGAGCCTTTCGTAACCTATTGCTCTATTGATACCTACGGCCGTTTGAATGTCCTCAGCTCTACGCAGATTGTTTTCCACTGCCGCCGCATTATTGCAAATGCGCTGCATATCCCCAAAACTATGGTACGCGTGGTTAAACCGCGTATCGGTGGCGGCTTCGGCGCTAAGCAGAGCTGTGTAAGCGAAATGTATCCGGCCTTTGTTACCTGGAAAACCAATAAGCCGAGTAAGATGATTTTCTCGCGTTATGAATGTCATATAGCTTCCAGCCCGCGCACGAGATGGAGGTGCGCGTGCGTCTTGGTGCTACTAAAGAAGGCAAAATCCGCGCGATTGATTTATATACTCTTTCCAATACCGGTGCTTACGGCGAGCATGGTCCTACGACCGTCGGCCTTTCCGTCACAAGTCTATTCCTCTGTACCGTACCGAGGCCTTCCGCTTCGGCTTTGACGTAGTTTACACCAACCTGCAGGCTGCAGGTGCTTATCGCGGTTACGGCGCTCCTCAGGGTATTTTTGCTGTGGAGTCCGCTGTGAACGAGCTGGCAGCACGCCTGAAGATGGACCCGATTAAGCTGCGTGAGATGAATATTACGCGTGAGGGCGATATTATGCCTGCTTATTATGGTGCGCCTAATACAAGCTGCGCGCTGGACCGCTGCCTGGAGCAGGTACGCGAGATGAGCGGCTGGGAGCAGAAGTTCCCGCTGCAGCAGCTGCCTGACGGCAAGGTACGCACAATGGGCGTAGCTATTGCAATGCAGGGCAGCTCCATTCCTTACTGCGATGTCGGCGGTGCTACTCTCAAAATCAACGATGAGGGACATTACACACTGCTGATCGGTGCTGCCGATATGGGCACCGGCTGCGATACCGTTCTGGCGCAGATGGCAGCAGAGGTTTTGGAATGTGATTACGATAACATTACCGTATTCGGTGCGGATACCGACGCGTCTCCCTATGACTCCGGTTCCTACGCATCCAGTACAACATATATTACCGGTAAGGCCGTAGAAATCTGCGCACAGCGTTTGCGCGGCAAGATTTGCCAATTAGGCGCACGCCTGCTGGAATGCGGCACGGACCAGGTTGTCTTTGACGGACGCGAGGTGCGTGATACCGTCAGCGACAAGGCTGTAAGCCTCTTTGATATCGCCACCGCTTCTATGGTGAATAACGATATCGCTTTGGAAGAAACCGTGGAGCAGAACAGTGTACTGTCCCCACCGCCGTTTATGGCCGGTGTGGCTGAGGTTGAAACCGACCTGCTGACAGGTGAGGCACAGGTTGTGAACTTCTACGCATCTGTTGACTGCGGTACTCCGGTTAACCCGCATCTGGCGAAGGTGCAGACCGAGGGCGGCATTCTGCAGGGCATCGGCATGGCGCTGATGGAAAACGTAACCTACAGCCCCAAGGGACGTATTTACGAAAACTCCTTCATGCAATATAAGGTTCCCTGCCGTGAGGATATCGGTCATATCTATGTTGACTTTGCCAGCAGCTATGAGGAAAGCGGTCCCTTCGGTGCCAAATCCGTGGGCGAGCTGGTAATCAATACTCCGGCTCCGGCGATTGCCGACGCAATTTATCAGGCAACCGGCAAGCGCTTTATGACTTTGCCGATTACCCCGGAAAAAATTGCTATGGGCGTTGACGAAGAATAAGATTTTTATAAGCTGAAAACAACCTTCCATGTGTTAAAATAGACAAAGAATATCGAATGGAGGGTGTTTTGTATGAAAAAATTGACAAGCAGGGTCATCTGGCTGTTTGCAGTCGGACAGCTTGGCTGGAGTATTCTTTCTGCACTGGTGACGAACTGGATCATCACGTTCTATGAGCCGGATACGGAGATGCTGAAGGCAGGACAGACGCTGTTTCTGCCGCAGGGACGCGTGATTCTGGGTATGTTTACAATTCTGGGCGGGATCTATGCGCTGGGTCGTGTGTTCGACGCAGTCACGGACCCCTGGATTGCGAATCGATCGGACAGGAGCCGGAACCCGAAGGGAAGACGGCTCCCATTTATGAGAAGAGCGGCGCTGCCGCTGGCTGTGGTGACGGTTCTGGTGTACTGCGCGCCGGTAAATGGACAGAGCCCGGTCAATGGTGTCTGGGTGCTTGTCATGATGCTGCTTTTTTATCTGTTCATGACGCTGTACTGTACGCCTTATAACGCGCTGATTGCGGAGCTGCCGAAGAACCAGGAGGAGCTGACGAGACTGTCAACCGCGATCTCCTTCACCTTTATCTTCGGAAGCGCACTTGGCTATGCCTGCCCGTTCATCTGGGGCGCACTCACACCGGCGCTTGGAAGAGTCCTTGCGATTCGCGTGACGTTCACTGTGCTGGCTGTCATCGCACTTGTCTGCCTCTGGTGCCGACCTTCACCATCCGGGAGCAGGACTATGTGGAAATCAAGCCGGTGAGCGGCAATGCATTCCAGTCTCTTGCAAAGACATTCAAGAACAGAGATTTCCGCGTATTTGTCGGATCGGACGTGTGCTACTGGGTGGCGGTCACGATGTTCCAGTCCGGCCTGAATTTCTTTGTCACCTCGCTGATGAAGCTCCCGGAGACGATGAACACGGTGCTTTATATCGGGATGACGCTGATTTCCGTCGCTCTTTATATGGTTGTGGGAAAACTGTCCCGAAAGATCACGAAGAAGAAAATGATCGTCTGGGCGTTCATCGAGTTTTCAGCTGTCTATCTCATCACCGCAGTTTCAACCGGGCAGACTGGAACGAACAAGGGGATGGTTTTCGGCGTTCTGGTCATGGTCATCGCGGCGCCGTCGATGGCGATCCTCGGGATTCTTCCGCAGACAGTCGTGGCGGATATCGCCCGCAGCGATGAGATCACGACGGGAGAGAACCACGACGGCATGTTCTTCGCGGCGCGGACCTTTGCAATGAAGATGGGACAGAGCCTGGCAGCGCTTCTGTTTACAAGCCTTGCGACAATCGGAAGAAGCGCAGGGACAGGCTACCGGATCGCAGCCGTGTCCTCGACAGTCCTTTGTCTGCTGGCGGCTGTCCTGATGAGCCGCTATGATGAAAAGAAAGTGATGGCGGAGCTGCAGAAGGCAGAGCAGTGAGAGCGGGCTTTCCCCATCAGGCGGCTTTGCCGGCTGAACGTTTACAAAGATACCCTTCGTCTGATATGATGACGTTGGTGTGAATCCCACGAAGAACGTCAGGTATGCAGGAAGGAGGTGCAGGACATGGCGTACAGATGTGTAATTGTGATTCCTGCATACAATCCGCCTGCTTCTTTTTCAGGATATATTCCTGAGCTGAAAAAGGCGGGCTTTCAGGACATCATCGTGGTCAATGACGGAAGCCGCACGGACAAGCTTCCGGTGTTCTATAAGGTGGAGCGTGCAGGTGCGCTTGCCCTGACGCATGAGGAAAACAAGGGGATCGGCGCGTCTCTGCGGACAGCGATGACATACTATCAGGAGCATTTCGGCGGGAAGACGGACGGGATTATCACGCTGAACTCCGACAGGCTGACACCGGTGGCGGATGTCCAAAGATGGCGGAGGCCCTTCATAATGAACAGGAGATGGGCTCGTATGCGATTGTCGTGGGCTCCAGGGACTTCGGAAGTCACCTGGTGACTGACTATGACTACCGCATGAATGTGCTCATGAAGCTGATCTACCATATGCTGATGGGGGTGCGGCTGGTGGATCCCATGTCCGGGATCTTCGGCATCCCGGATCTGAGGGTGCAGCACTGTCTGGATGTCCCGTCGGAGCGGTATTCATATGAGACTGCGATGCTGATGTCCTTTGAAAAAATCGGCTTCCTTCAGGTACCGGTTCACTATGTTTCCTTTGAAAAGGGGTATGAGAAGGCACGGCGTCCGGGCGACACGTTTGGAATCATCCTGACGGTGGTCAAAAAGTTCATTCTTTATTCGATTACGTCGCTGATGGCGTCGATTGTCGATATCATCATGTTCGGAATTTTCACCGGTGTGACGTTCCGGGGACAGATGTTCGCGATCCTGTATGCAACAGTGTGCGCGAGACTGATTTCGGCATCGGTGAACTACCTGCTGACAAAGCACTTTGTCTTTCATTTCAAGTCGGACAAGGCCCAGCAGTCGGCCAAAAGCGCCGGGGAGTTCATGGCCCTGTCAGCCGTCCAGTGTCTGCTGAGCGCCCTGATCGTCAGTGTGCTGAAGGGTGTCCTCGGGGGGTCTGCGGTTGGCTTCAAGGTGATCACGGATGTCGTGCTGTTCTTCCTGAGCTATAAGATTCAGCACAAGTACATCTTCAAGGATGACAAGAAGGATGAAGGGAAAGACGAGGAACTTCTGAAGGCTGAGCAGGAGAAGGCAAAGCGGCTTGAAGCCGGAGACAGAAGGATGAGACAGAGAAGGAGATGCAGCAGCATCAGACGCAGCATGAAGGCTGAGAGCGCCGGGGAGAAACAGGCTGCGGGGATAAGTTTTCTAATTGAGGATCATTGAGAAAAAGGAGAAAAGATGGGCGTAATAGAATCACTGCAGAAAAGAAGAACATATTATCAGATTCACAAAAATCTCCCGGTCAGCGAGGAGAAGGTTGCCGAAACCGTTCAGGAGGCTGTGAAGCTTGTGCCGGATGCCTTCAACATGAAGAGTCAGAGAGTGATTGTCGCGCTTGGAGAAAAGCAGAACCAGCTCTGGGATGCGATCTATGATGCTTTCGGCGGGGAAGTGTCCAGAGAGAAGATCGATGGTTTCCGGGCAGGCGCCGGAACCGTGCTGTACTTCACGGATGAATCGGTTGTGAAGGCACTTCAGGAGAAGTTTCCGCTGTATGCGTCGAACTTCCCGGTCTGGGCTCAGCAGTCCAACGGAATGCTTCAGATTTCGATCTGGTCCGCGCTTCGCGAACTTGGAATCGGGGCGAATCTTCAGCATTACAACCCGGTGATTGATGAGGCTGTACGAAAGCTGTTCGATGTACCGGAAGACTGGAAACTCATCGCGCAGATGCCGTTCGGCGGCATCGTGGAAGAGCCGGGGAAAAAGGATGATGAGGAGATCAGCAGGAGAGTCCGTATTGCAAGATAAGCAGGCGGAGGGATGAACGCCGGCCTTGTGCCGGATAACAGAGCAGAAAGCAGGAGGGAGTTTTCGGTGAAAAACCGGAGACTCCCTCCTTTTTTGAAGGCAACCGTTCATCATCGGGTGCGGAGCACGTTTCCGGAACAGGACAGGTACCGTGAGGCAGGAACGTCTGTCCGGGTCGGGAAAGCCGTCTTTCTGCCGCAGGTACCGAGGAAGCGACAATTCGCCTGCCATACCGGGAAAAAGAATTTGTCCGGTGAAGGAAAGGCCTGCATATCGGGAAAGATTGCGGCTGTCTGTGCAAAACCGAAAAATCGGCGATGTGCATATATGGACAGAAAATATTTGTGCAATATACACATGTATCCGAATGAAACAATAATAAATAATAAAAAATGCGATAAAACCAATTGAAAACAATAAGAATATGCCCTATAATACGCTCAAATCAACTGCAGAAGATTGGTACCCATCGTTTCACCGCTAATACAAGCAGGAGGGACATATGAACAAAAGAGTCTTGGCAGGTATCTTGTCGATGGTGATGGCTTCAGGGATGAGCGCGGTTCCGGCGCTGGCTGATGATGCAGGGCAGGAACTGGATGTCGCGGTCAACGCGGAGGTCAAAACACTGGTTCCGTGGGCAGCTTCCGAGAGCCAGGCTTTCCTTGTGATGAACCAGGCACAGGAGGGACTGTTCCGGATGGATGCCGACAATGTTCCGCAGCCGGCACTTTGTGACAAGTACGAGCTTTCGGATGACAAGCTGACCTACACGTTCCATCTGAGAGATGGCATCAAGTGGAGCAACGGAGAGCCGATCACGGCGCAGGACTTCGTCTACGCCTGGATGAAGCAGATGAGCGCGGACGCAACCAACGGATACAGCTTTCTGATGACGGACTACATCGTCGGCGGTCAGGAATATAATGAAGGAAGCGGTTCAGAGGACAAGGTGGAGGTCAAGGCGGTCGATGACAAGACCCTTCAGGTCAAGCTGAAGAACCCGACACCGTATTTCCTCGGGCTCACCACGATGTCCATGTTCTTCCCGGTCAACCAGAAGTTCTGCGAAGCGCAGGGAGATCAGTTCGATGTGACACCGGACAACATGCTGTTCTCGGGACCTTACAAGATTACAGAGTATGACCCGGCAGTCGGTGCGACATTTGTCAAGAATGATCAGTACTGGGATGCAGAGAACGTCGCCATCGAGAATGCGAAGGTTCGTGTCATGAAGGACTCCGCAGCAGCCCTGAATGCTTACAAGGCAGGCGAGCTCTCCCAGGTCGAGATCACCGGAACGGATGTTGCGGCGAACAAGGACAACCCGGAATTCTCCCAGCTGACCGATTTCAGAACCAACTATCTGCAGTTCAACCTGACCGATCCGGTTATGAGCAACGTGGATATGCGCAAGGCTATCTCCCTTGCGATCGACCGTAAGACGCTTGTCGACAGCATCCTTGCGGACGGCTCCGCAGCCGGAACCGGACTGATTGCAGATGGAATGGCAGGTGATGGGACCAAGACCTTCAGAGAGCTGAACGGCGATGTCTCCCCGTATGACCCGGAGAAGGCGAAGGAGTGCTATGACAAGGCGGTCAAGGAGCTCGGCTCCGATGCTCCGAAGGAAGTCACGCTCCTGATCGGCGATGACAGTGTCATGAAGACCGTTGCAACCTTCATCCAGAGCCAGCTGGAGCAGAACCTCGGCCTGAGCGTCAAGATCGACACCAAGACGATGCAGGGACGCGGCGAGCAGATGGATGCGAACAATTACCAGTTCGGCTTCACGGCATGGGGTGCCGACTATGACGACGCGATGACGTACCTGGATCTGTGGACAAACGGTACACCTTATCGTGGAAACTACAAGAACGACGACTACAACAAACTGATCGCAGATGCGAAGTCTCAGACGGATGACAAGGCGAGACTGCAGGATATGCTCGATGCCGAGAAGCTTCTCGTTGAGACAGACGCGGTGGTGGCTCCGATCTATCACAGAGGACATGCGGTTCTGACCAAGTCCAACCTGAAGGATCTGGTCAGCCATCCGATCGGTGTGCCGATGGAATTCAAGTACGCGCACTTTGAGTGACGCGGCGGCTGCATAACGCAGAGTCCCGGCTTCGGGATATGAATGTTTACCGGATTCAACATCGCCCGGCGGCTTGCCTCGACGGGACATCATGATAGGGCGATGCTGATCAATTGGGCTGCATGGGAATCAACATGCAGCCTGATTTATATCAGAATCATGTGGAAGGAAGGCGGCTCATGGCTCGCTACATTGTTAAAAGACTGATATATATTGTGGTCACGCTCTGGGTGATCACGACCTGCACATTCTTCCTGATGAAGAAGCTGCCCGGGACACCATTTGACCCGGAACGGTTCGCCTCCATGCCGCAGGCGCAGCAGGAGAAGGTACTGGAGATGTACGGGCTGAACGACCCGGTTCCGGTCCAGTACGTGAAATATCTCGGAAATATGCTGCGCGGTGACCTCGGGACATCCTTTACCTATGTCAACCAGCCGGTCACCGGCATCATCACATCCAGACTCGGACCTTCCTTCCTCATCGGTGCGCAGGCGGTCCTGATCGGACTGGCCATCGGGCTGATTCTCGGAATCCTGGCGGCCTGGCACCACAACAGCGGAATTGACGCTTTGACGATGATCATCGCGGTGCTGGGAGTCTCTGTCCCGAACTTTGTCATGGCGGCGCTTCTTCAGTACTTTATCGGACTGAAGTGGGGAATCCTGCCGATCGGATTCTGGACAAACTGGAAGTGTTCGATCCTTCCGACGATCGCGCTCTCCTTCAGCGCCACTGCGATGGTCGCCCGATTCATGCGGACGGAGATGCTGGATGTCCTCAATCAGGACTATATCGTGACGGCCAAGGCGAAGGGCCTCAGCCAGATGCGGATCCTGATGTTTCATGCGATCCGGAATTCCATCATTCCGGTCGTCACCATCCTCGGACCAATCGTCATCAATCTGATGACAGGCTCTCTTGCAGTGGAGAGTGTATACAGCATCCCGGGAATCGGCAGCCTGTTCGTCGACTGTATCAAGGGCAATGATTATCCTGTGATCATGGGTATCACGGTATTCTACGCTTCCTTCTATATGCTGGTGATCCTGCTCGTCGACATCATCTATTCGCTGATCGACCCGCGTATCCGGCTTTCAAAGGAACAGGAGGACTGAGATGACAAACGAATGTGTGAAAGACTCCATGTTCCGGAAAGTGAAGGTGGATGAAGCAGAGAGGGAGCATCTTGACGCCCCAATGACGTCGGTGCTGGCGGATGCCTGGTACAGACTCAGGCAGAACAAGGCAGCTGTTGCGGCACTGTTTATTCTGGCAGCGATTATTCTCCTGGCGATCTTCGCGCCGGTTTTCTCACGCTATTCCTTTAAGGAACCGGATTACAATGCAATCTTTGCGCTTCCGGACAAAGCCCACATCTTCGGGACGGACCAGTTCGGCCGGGATCTCTGGGTGAGGTGCTGGATGGGCTGCAGAATCTCCCTGATGATTGCGGTGGTCGCGGCACTGGTCGATATCTTCATCGGTGTGACATACGGCGCCGTCTCCGCTCTGTTCGGCGGACGCGTAGATGCCATTATGCAGCGAATCATCGAAGTCCTTGTCGGAATTCCAAGCCTGATCATTGTGATCCTGTTCCTGATGGCATTTCCGGCCGGCGTCGGGACGATCATCGCGGCGCTCTCCATCACCGGATGGGTCAAATGGCGCGCCTGGTCCGGGCGGAGATCCTGAAGCTCAAGAATCAGGAATTCGTTCTGGCCTCCAGGGTACTTGGGACAAGCAGCAGAGGGATCATCCTGCACGATCTGGTGCCGAACGCGGTCAGCGTGATCGTCATCAACGTCATGTTTACCATCCCGAGCGCAATCTTCACGGAAGCCTTCCTGAGCTTCATCGGGATCGGCCTTGCGGAGCCGCAGGCATCCCTCGGTGTTCTGATCAACAATGGCTACCAGGTCCTTCAGAACTATCCGCATGTGATGATCTTCCGGCCATCATCATTATATTGATCATGGTGTGCTTCAGTATCCTCGGAGATGGTCTCAGGGATGCCCTGGATCCGCAGATGAGCAGGTGAATCAGATGGAAAATGTACTCGAAGTGAAAAATCTCGTTGTGGATATCCGGACGCAGAAGGGCATCATCCATGCGGTCCGGGGTGTCTCCTTCAGTCTCAGACAGGGGGAGACCCTCGCGGTTGTAGGGGAATCCGGCTGCGGAAAGTCCATGACGATGAAGGCAGTGATGCAGATCCTGCCGAAGAATGCAAAGATCACAGACGGTCAGGTGCTGTTTCATGGGAAAGACCTGAGCAAGTATTCGGACAGACGCATGGAGAAACTGCGCGGTTCCGATATCTCCATGATCTTTCAGGACCCGATGACCTCTCTGAACCCGACAATGAAAATCGGAAAACAGATTGAGGAGGTTCTGAAGCTTCACCGCAAAGAGATGACGCCGGACGAGCGCAGGAAGCGTGTCGTGGAGCTGCTTGACCTGGTCGGGATCTCCAACCCTGAGACCCGGTACGGGCAGTATCCGCATCAGCTCTCGGGCGGACAGCGTCAGAGGGTTGACATCGCGATGGCACTTGCCTGCGATCCAGATGTGCTGATCGCGGATGAACCCACGACAGCGCTCGACGTGACCATCCAGGCCCAGATCCTCGATCTGATGCGGGAGCTTCAGAAGAAGGTCCGGACCTCGATCATCATCATCACACACAACCTGGGCGTTGTGGCGAACATCGCGGACAGAGTGGCCGTCATGTATGGTGGAAAGATTGTCGAGACGGGAGATGTCCGGGATATTTTTTATTCACCGGCACACGAATACACGAAGGCACTCCTCGATTCGATTCCGGGAGCCGGGGACAAGGAGCGGCTTCATCCGATCCCGGGAACCCCGCCCGGACTCATGAAGCCGCCGGCCGGCTGTCCATTTGCGGCAAGATGCCGCGAGACGATGGAGGTCTGTGAGAAGTTCATGCCGGATTTCTATGACCAGGGAGCAGCACACAAGGCAGCATGCTGGATGCTTGACCCCAGAGCGAAGGAGGCGTAAGCGTGGGAACAGAACAGACACCTTTTCTGGAGGTACGGCACCTGAAGAAGTATTTCCATGTCGGCCGGGGCAAAGTGCTCCGGGCTGTCGATGATGTCAGTTTTCATATCAACAAGGGAGAAACCTTCGGGCTGGTCGGAGAGTCGGGCTGCGGAAAGTCCACGCTTGGCCGTACAGTCATACACCTGTATGAGCCGACGGCCGGAGAGATTACCTTTGACGGCCTCAAGGTCGGAGAGGAAAACTCACAGGAGCAGCGTCATCTTCTGACAAGGCGGATGCAGATGATCTTCCAGGATCCGTATGCTTCCCTGAATCCGAGAAGAAAGGTCATTGACATCGTGGCGGAAGGGATGGATGCTCATCATCTGTATGCTTCTGAGGAGGAGCGCAGGGAGACGGTGATCCGGCTCCTGGAGCGCGTGGGACTGCAGAAGGAGCATGCAGACCGCTTCCCGCATGAGTTTCGGGCGGGCAGCGCCAGCGCATCGGGATCGCGCGTCACTTGCCGTTCAGCCGGATTTCATCGTCTGCGACGAGCCGATCTCTGCACTCGATGTCTCGATCCAGGCGCAGGTGGTCAATCTGCTCGAGGATCTTCAGAAAGAGCACGGGCTGACCTACCTGTTCATCGCGCACGACTTGTCCATGGTTCGCCACATCAGTGACCGGATCGGCGTCATGTACATGGGCGCGCTGGTCGAAGTGCGCCGGCGGAGGAGCTGTTTGAAAACCCGCTGCATCCGTATACACGTGCACTGCTTTCCGCGATTCCGCTGCCAGATCCGGATGTGGAGAAGAAACGCTCAAGAATCATGCTTGAGGGTTCTGTCCCCAGCCCGATTTCACTTCCGGAGAATGAATGCCGGTTCTGCAGCCGCTGCCCGGTGAAGAGTGATGCCTGTAAAGCAGGCCGGCCGGAGCTGAGAGAACTCAGGCCAGGGCATTTTGTTGCCTGCCATGAGGCAGACTGAGAGACTTCTGCGGGGAGGCCAGGCGCACGAGAGGGATCATGAGACTTGAAAACAGCCTGTCAGAAATACCGGGAGGAAACTTGAGATGTATCAGTTTGACCGTGCAGCATATGAGAAAAGGATGAAATGGTTCACCGAAGCCAGATTCGGGATGTTCATCCACTACGGACTTTACAGCATCCCGGCACGGGGGGAGTGGGTCATGAGCGATGAGGAGATGACCGATGACCAGTACCGGAAATACTTTGACGCCTTTGACCCATGCGATCTGGATATGAGGCAGTGGGCAAAAGCAGCGAAAGATGCCGGGATGAAATATATGGTCATGACGGCGAAGCACCATGATGGCTTCTGTCTCTATGACTCAAAGTACACGGATTTCAAGTCGACCAATACCGCCTGCCATCGCGACCTGGTCCGGGAGTATGTCGATGCTGTGCGGGAACAGGGGCTGAAGGTCGGACTCTATTTTTCTCTGATTGACTGGCGGCATCCGGATTTCCCGCATTACAAGGACCGCCAGCACCCGATGAGGAACCATCCGGAGTGCGGCAACGAAGGACGTGATTTTGACCGCTACCTGAAGTATATGCATGCGCAGGTGCGGGAGCTGATGGAGAATTACGGGAAGATCGATCTTCTCTGGCTCGATTTCTCCTATGATGATCTGAGAGGGGAGGCATGGAAGGCCACCGAGCTGGTGTCGATGATCCGGAGCCTTCAGCCGGATATCATCCTGAACAACAGACTGGAGGTCAGCGGAGAGGGCTTCGGCTCCCTTGCGGAAGGCCATCCGACTCCTTACCATGGGGATTTTATCACGCCGGAGCAGATGATTCCGCCTGCAGGGCTGAAGGATCCTGCGGGAAACAGTCTTGTCTGGGAAGCCTGTGTGACCATGAACGGCCACTGGGGCTACTGCGCGCAGGATCATTTCTTCAAGCCATCTTCCATGCTGATCAGAAAGCTGGTGGAGTGTGTTTCGAAAGGCGGAAACATGATCCTGAACGTCGGGCCGGATGCAAAAGGCAATTTTCCAAAGGAGTCCGTCCGGATTCTTCATGAGATCGGGAACTTCATGCGGGATAATGGAGACAGTATCTACGGTTCCGGGGCCTGTGCGGCAAGGCCGGAGGGGATGTACCGGCTGACCCAGAAGGGCAGCAGGATTTATGTCCATATCTTTGAGAATACGATTGGACCGTTCCCGATTCCTGGAATACCCAAGAACAAAGTGAAGGGTGTCCGGCTTCTCCGGGACGGGTCGGAGGTGAAGATTTCCACCTCCTGGGTGCACAGCGACTATCCGGACATCCTGTTTGCGGATCTTGGGCCGGATCCGGTGCTTCCGGATCTGACCGATACGGTTCTGGAGCTGGAACTGGAGGCATGACAGAAAGAGGGAAAAGATGTTTACGGAGGAGCGGCAGCAGAAGATTCTTGAGAGCCTGCGCGAGAGCGGGAAGGTTCGGGTTCGCGACCTGAGCGAGCGCTTCGGCGTGACGGATGACTGTATCCGGAAGGACCTGAAGACGCTGGAGAATGCCGGAAGTCTGAAGCGCATCTACGGCGGAGCGCTGCTCTCCAGAGACTATACGCTGAACCGCGAGGTCGTCCAGCGGAGATCGGTCCATACGGAGGAGAAGAAGATCATCGCGGCAAAGGCTGCCGCGCTGATCCGCCCCGGGGAGACACTTTTCCTGGATGTCTCGACGACAAATGTCCTGATTGCGCAGAATCTGGTGGCGTCGGGAATCAAGGTTCGTGTCGTGACAAACATGATTGATATCCTGGAGGAGCTGGTGAAATCCCCTTCCATCACGCCGATTGCGACGGGAGGAAGGATGCATACGAGCGTCAACGGCTTTATCGGGATCGAGGCTGCGGCGGCAATTCGAAGCTACAGCTTTGACCAGGGATTTTTCGGCTGCTGCGGATCGATGCGACAGACTCCGACTATTCGCTGACAACACTTGGCGCTGGGACGGGCTGACTAAGCGCGCTGCCCTGAAGGCCTCCCGGCATAAGTATGTTCTGATGGAACACCAGAAATTTGATTCAAACGAATGCTACAAGTATGCAAAGCTGGATGATATTGACGCGATCATCACCGATGAGGACCCCAATCCTGAGATCCGTGAACTGATCGAATCGGTCGGCGTCGATATTATTTGAAGGAGCCGGTATGAAAAGGACGAAACTGGAAGTCTGTGTGGATAGTGT
>USJM01000017.1 GCA_900555005.1 uncultured Lachnospiraceae bacterium
GCTTCTTCTCCCTTAAAAACTCCCACAGGTGCCAGTCGTCAAACTTCTGAATATTTCCGCTTCCCAGCGCATGGAGCAGGTAGAAATCAAAGAAATCGACCCCCTCGCGCCGCAGCGATTCGTCAAACTCCGCCTTCGCCTCCGCTTCATTATGTATATAGGAAGCATTGACATTCAGCTTCGAGGTGATGTAGAAGCTGTCGCGCGGGTACCGTTCTGTCAGCGCCCTTCTCGCCGCTTCCTCGCTTCCGTTATAAACATAGGCACTGTCAAAATACTTCAGCCCCGCCCTCATGAATGCATCGACCATTCTCTTTGTCTGTTCAAGATCGATGATGTCCTTTTCCTCGTCTGCCCTCGGCAGACGCATCAGTCCGAATCCCAGCTTCGGCATCTGTCTGACCATTCCCTCATCCAGCATGACTGTTCCTCCTCACTTGAATATTTTTCTATCTGACATGTTGAAACAATTCTACCATGTACTCGAAGGGCTGTCACGACTGCCCAGTACCTGCGCCGGTCCGCTTTACACAGATTTTTCATTTGCTTATCGATCTTTTTACATCCTTCTGGTATCCTGTGAATTAGGTGCCGGACTTTTGACACTGTAATCATCATTTTGTGACAAAAAACAGCATTTTATACCTTACAGGAGTGAAATCGGACATGGCTGAGATTTACATTGTTGAGGATGACAGAGATATTCAGGAAATTGAAAGCATCGCGCTGAAGAATTCCGGTCATACCGTCCAGGGATTCTCGAACGGAAAAGATTTCTTCCGGGCTGTCTCGGAGAAGATGCCTGATCTGGTTCTCCTTGACATCATGCTCCCCGATATGGATGGAAATGAAATTCTGAAGAAGCTTCGTCAGAGTGAGATGACAGCTCATGTTCCCGTCATCATGGTGACGGCAAAGACAGCCGAGATCGATATGATCAAGGGACTCGACATCGGCGCCGACGACTACATCAAGAAGCCGTTCTCCGTCATGGAACTGATCACGCGCGTGAAAGCCCTGCTCCGAAGGACCCAGGGCGACCAGACCCGTCCTGTCCTGCAGCTGGGGAATGTGTGCCTTGACAGCTCCCGCCGCATCGTCACAGTCGATGGCAGGCCTGTTGACCTGACATACAAGGAATTTGAGCTGCTCCGGCTTCTGATGAGCAACCCGGGCATCGTCATGACAAGAGACGTCATCATGCAGCGCGTCTGGGACACAAACTTCGAAGGCGAATCCCGCACGGTCGACATGCACATCAAGACCCTGCGTCAGAAGCTCGGAGATTCCGCAGACCGATCAAGACCATCCGGAATGTGGGCTACGTCATGGAGTGAGGCCCTGCGCCGCAGCCCGTTCTCTCATCTTCGTGAGCACCCGGTTTTCCCGCTTCTGATACCGTGCGGCCAGCCTGTTCCATCCGCTGTAGTCCGGATCGGACCGCCTGTCAGAAAGCGCCGGTACTTCCTCCTGAAGCACCCTCTGAAGATAAGCCGTCGTCTTCTGCGCTCCTGACAGATTCAGGTGATCTCCGCCGTCGAGGCTGTCCGTCTTCCAGTCGATTCCGACTTCCCCGGTCATCAGGTTCAGGTCGGTATACGGCACGCCCAGCTCTTCTGCCAGAAGCGCGAGTGTATTGTGCCGCTTCATATTGTAATTCTTCGGGGACGGCGCACTGTACAGAAGCAGCGCCATTCCTCTTCTCTCACAGATTTTTTTGATCTTTTTAAGGATCCGTACATTCTGCGGGTCAATCGGTTCTGTCCCGTCATCAGGTTTCATGTAGTCATCGAGCTGCTTCGGCGGCCGTATCGTAGGCATCATCCGAAACCCTTTCCAGACCCTTCGTCTCTTCTTCGGCTTTTCGATGGCATCCTTCCATAGATTGTGCAGCCGGAAGATCTGAAATGCATTCTGCCCGGCCTGCTGAAACAGCAGTTCATCTGCCTTTCCGGGTTCCAGATCCGTAAAGAGCGCATGGGTCTCGATGAGCAGTGCCTTCGGGTGCTGCCGCCTGAGCGCCGCATGGAGGATGGAATTCATTTCCACCATCGTCTCCCCCGGAATCGATGCCAGGTAAGACGGAATCCCGCTGCCCAGCCACAGCTCCATCGGGGAGAAGGACGCGAAAGCCTCGCTGTTTCCAAGCACAAGGAGATCCAGGCGATTCCTTTGCTCCTGCTCCAGATCCCAGTAGACCGTGTTGCGGGAACGGTATCCGTGCCTTGCCTCCGCACCGGTAATCTCCAGAAAAAGCCGCGATGCCAGAAGCAGCAGGACCAGCAGGCAGACAAAAAATCCGGTCACCCGCAGCGTTGTCCGTCCTCCTGAACGGATCGATTTCGATGTCTCTTTTCCCATATTACTGTTCCCTTCAGAATCCGGCATAAATCAGGTCGACCGCCTGGTAGCCGGTTCCGTATGCGCCGAAAATGATCACCGCAAGCAGGAGTGCGTTGTAAAGTGCCCACCGGACCGGCAGCTTTCTGGCAAAAACCCAGTCCCGGATGGAAAAGCCGCGCTCACGCATCAGATCATAGAGAAAAACAACAGCTGTTCCGCCGGCGATGGCTGTCCAGTCTGCCATCCCCAGGCCGAATGTCAGGAGCGTCCCGTCCCAGAGGCGGCTGATTCCGAACCCGTGAAACAGACTCCGGAACATACAAAGACCTGCCCGCAGTCCCGGTGCACGGAAAAACATCTCCCCTGTGAAGATGATCACCCAGGTTCTCAGAATCCGCAGCAGTGTGGCGCCTCGACCATTCTGATGGATTCCTGTCCTGCGGTAGAAGCCCGCCCTGACCGGTTCAAGCGCTAGCTCCAGGATCAGCAGCACAAGATAATAGATCCCGTAGAAGATGTAGTTCCACTCCGCGCCATGCCACAGACCGTTGAACAGCCAGACAGGTGTCAGTGCCAGCGCGGAAACGGCCAGCTTCGCCACATACCGCCCGGACTTTTTCCGGAGTCTTTTCCCCAGCTTTTTGGCCATTGTCGATGCCGCGACCGGATAGAACAGATAGTCCTTCAGCCAGGCACCGAGCGAGATATGCCACCGTCTCCAGAATTCCGACGCTGTCTGAGAAAAGAAGGGCTGACGGAAATTCTCCGGCAGACGGATGCCGAACAGTCTGGCGGAGCCGATGACCACATCCATCATCCCGGAGAACTCCATGTAAAGCTGAATCGTGTAGCAGACGGCTGCCACAATGATCAGCACGCCATTCTGCTTCTCATATTCCCCGAACAAGGTTGCAACGATGATATTCAGCCGGTCAGCTACGACCAGCTTCTTGAACATTCCCCAGCAGATGCGCATGACGGAGGCTGTCATTTCCTCCAGCGTGCGCGGCACGCCGTCCTCTGGATTTTCCATCTTCTCCATCGTGTGCGGCACGCCGTCCTCTGTTTTTTCTGTCTTCTCCATCGGGCCGGAGAACTGCATGGCGGTGTCCCCGTAGCGCGCAATCGGTCCTTCCATCGTCTGCGGAAAGAACCCCAGAAAAAGCGCAATCCGGATGAAATCCCTGTCCGCCGGAATCCTTTTCCAGTAGACCTCGAGAAGATATCCCACTGCCTCCAGTGTATAGAAGGAAATGCCGATCGGCACGAGCAGCCTCGGCGCGATGATCGCGGCTCCGCCTGCGTGTACAACCAGCCTGTTCAACTGCCGCACGAAAAAGCCGGTATATTTCAGATAGAAAAGGACGCCAAACAAAGCACCGTTTGCAAGGAGCATCACAGCCTGATGCGCCACGGCCTGTTTTCTGTACGGTTTCCTTGATGCGGCAGCCGCACTCTCCGGAAGTCCGTCCCCGAGCTTCCCGATCCAGATTCCCATGAAGTATACCCACACCGTCGTTCCGAGAAGGTAAACAATCAGATAATGGCTGCAAAGAAAGAAGTACAGCCAGGAGGCGCCGGCAAGCACATACCTTCTGAATCGTTTCGGACAGATGGAGAACAATAGAAGAACCAGCGGGAGAAACCCAAGCAGGTAGGACAGCTGATTATAGCCCATGCGTGATCAGAAAATCCTTTCTTGACAGATGATTCGTGAAGCATTCAAAACCATACGCCCATTATATCCGGTTTGTCAGACCGCAGCACACGCGGATCTGCAATAAAAGTGTCATAAAAACAGCAGAGTACTCTTGACAGGGCGCTCATTTTTGATATCATTATGATATCAGTTAGGCATCTTCGCAATTGGAGGGAGGATCCAATCATGATGGACAATCTGAATCAGAACCAGAATCAAACGTCAGATGCAGCTGTCGGAAAACAGTCCCAGGATGTAAAGGAAAAGATATTGAATGCCAGGAAGAATGGTATGCTCGTTCTCACCCTGACCCTTGCACTCGAGGTCGGACTGGTGCTTCTGACCGTCTTGTTCATCTCAACCGACGGCCCTCTGGCACTTCAGGTCATTCCCATGATCCTGGCTTTCATCTGCTGGCTTCCGCTGGCAGGTCTGCGTGTCCTCAAGCCGCAGGAGGCGCTCGTCATCACACTGTTCGGCGACTACATTGGAACACTGAAGGGACCTGGCTTCTATGCGGTCAATCCCTTCTGCAGCAGCTTCAATCCTGCTAAGAGAACCCAGCTTGGCCAGAGTCGGGATGTGAACGAAGGCGATAAAAATTCTGTTGCAGCAGCACTGCTGAAGGGTGCCGCTGAGCCCTCCACCCCCTCTTCCAGCGGGAATGTCATTTCTCTCAAGGTGATGACCCTGAACAACAGCCGCCAGAAGGTCAACGACGCGCTTGGGAACCCGGTCGAGGTCGGGGTCGCCGTCATGTGGCGGGTTGTCGATACGGCAAAGGCTGTCTTCACCGTTGACAACTTCAAGGAATACCTCTCGCTCCAATGCGATGCAGCTGTCCGCAGTGTTGTGAAGATCTACCCATATGATGTCGCGCCGAACATCGACACCACAGGCGACGGTCAGGCGGACGACGGTTCCCTGCGCGGCTCCACAGAGGTCGTCGCAAAGCGGATTCGGGACGAGATCCAGAGCAAGGTAGAGGTTGCCGGACTCGAGATCCTGGATGCCCGCATCACTTACCTGGCCTACGCGCCGGAGATTGCGGCTTCGATGCTGCAGCGCCAGCAGGCATCGGCAATCGTCGATGCGAGAAAACTGATCGTAGACGGTGCCGTCGGCATGGTACAGATGGCCCTGGAGAAGCTGAAGGAAGATGATGTTGTCGATCTTGACGATGAGCGCAAGGCTGCCATGGTCTCTAACCTGCTGGTCGTCCTCTGCGGCAACCGCGACGCGCAGCCGGTTGTGAATTCCGGCTCTCTGTACTGAACCCGTGAGTTTCCGGATTGCATACGGTTCCGGCCAGAATCAGATCTGCATCTGACCCGCATTCGGTCTGCGTCTGATCTGAACCTGTAAAATCTTCAGTTCGGCATAGCTGAAAGGAGGGATAAAATTGGCAAAGAAACAGATTCCGCTCAGGCTGAACGAAAAGCTCTACGACGCAATTGCCGCCTGGGCGGAGGACGATTTCCGCTCTGTCAACGGCCAGATCGAGTACCTCCTGACCGAATGTGTCCGGCAGCGCAAGAAGGATGGTAAGTACGTCTCGCAGCACCTCGACGAGCCGCCGGAGCTGGATCTTCACTGAAGAATCTGTTCTACGGAATCTGACGGCTTCCCCCGGAAGATCCAGGATGCGATCAGCACGGTGATCGGGACAGACAGCACAATGCCGAAGCTGCCGGAAAGACCCTGCATGACAGCGATTCCGATGTTGTTGGAATTGAGGACCTGTGCAGCCGGAAGGTCATAGGCAAAATTCAGGACCAGCTGGGAAACCTCTGTTCCGACAAAAGCCAGAAGGAGCGTATTGGAGTCTGTTCCCATCATGTCTCTCCCAACGCGCATACCCGCACAGAAAAGTTCCCACCTTGAAATCCCCGGATTCTGTCTGCACACTTCCTGCATCGAGCTGGATATGGACATCGCCACATCCATCTCCGCACCGAGCGCCGAGATCAGAATCCCTGCAAAGAGAAGACCTCCGACCTTAATGCGGTTTGACTCCCAGATTGTCAACAGCGTCTCGATGTCCGAGACATTCCAGCCGCTGATTCCAGTCGCCAGAGAGAAGAGCTCCGCAAAGATTCCGGCGATCACAACACCTGAGACCGTCCCGAGCGTTGCAGTGATTGTCTTGCGGCTGATTCCGCCAATGCACCAGAAGGTCAGGATGGTCGTCAGCGCGCAGACCACGACAGCAGAGCGGATTGGGGAGACCCGCAGATAGATGAGCGGAATCCAGATGAAGATGATGATGAAAAACGTGATGATCAGGCAGGCAGAGGCCTTCAAGCCCTGCCTGCCGCCAACCGCAATCAGTGCCACAAGATACAGCAGGCCAAAGAGTAGGATCATCCCACCGCGGTCTCTGGAATAGACGGAGGATACCGTCGAGTCACCGGAGACGGATTGAACAACAATGACATGGAGACCGGGCGTACAGGCTGTCCCAAACAGGAAGCCGGATGAGGAAGTCATCTGAATGACCTCTCCCTTGCGCACTCCTGTTGTCATCTTTACCGTCACGACCTGCTCTCCGCTGCGTGTCCCGTCTGCCTGCAGGTTGTCGTGCAGGACTTCCTGCACAATCCCCTTCTCATATGTATTCCCGGTGCGGGTGACAAGTTCCGTCTTCTTCATCGTGTTCAGCCTGTAGGCAGTAAGAATCAAAATGAGAAAAATGATCGTCATCACAACCCGCCGGATCCAGATTCGCTTCTCGGTTGATGCGTTTTTTTCTGCCTTCCGAAGGTTTCTCCCGGTCACAGCTGTCTGCTTCTGATCGGTCACAGCTGTCTGCTTCTCATCGGTCACAACTGTCTCCTTCTCGTCGACCGCCGACTTTTTGATTGCAAATCGTCCCATGTCTCAGCTCCCTCTCTGTATATGAAAACTGCCCCGGGCTCTTACACCTGGAGCAGCTTCTTCCAAACCCTGTATGTCTGATCTGCCCTGCGCTGTTATCGCACAGAGCAGTTGTCTGATGTTCAGGTTTACTGTGCCTCGGTCGCAGCGGCTGTTTCATCTGACGACTGGGCATCTGTTTCGGCCTCATCTGAGGAAGCATCAGAAACAGATGCTTCTGTCGCTTTGGTGGAAGCCGTGCCATCATCCGTCTTGTTAATGGTGAAGGTGTCATCGATCGCTTCTACCGATCCGTCATCCTTGATCTGGTACGTATCGATCGTGAAGGCGCTGTCGCTCAGAGAGATGACCGAGTAGGACGGAAGCCAGTTCTGACTGCGGACTTCTACGTAATCCTGCTGCGTCTCCGCCAGCTCATAGTACTTGGATCCAGATGCAGAGTTTGCGGTCATGTAGAGGATTCCAGTCGGATTGTCGACAGAATTGCCGTCCACATCCTCGATGGTGTAGCAGTTGTTGTCCTTGTCAAACTTCTCCTTTGCAGCCTTCTCATCATCTGTCGCGTCAGAGGTATCAAGTTTGATTGCTTCATCCGTGTCGACATTGTAAGCATGATCCCAGTCATAGTCCTTGCCGGTATCATCCAGCCTGAACTCATACTTGCCATGCTCCTGACCGTCGCCTTCCAGCATCTTGGTTCTGCTGTAGGTGTGGTCATGTCCCTGAAGAACGACATCGATGTCATTCTCGTCGAACAGAGGAGTCAGCTGTGTGCGGAGGATCATGCCGTCCGTGTTGGAATGATCAAGGCCGGAGCCGTAGATATCCTGATGGATTGTGACGATTCTCCACTTTGCATCCGGGTTCGATGCGACTGCTTCCTTGATCGTCTCGGCGTGCTCAGCGACGTTATAGTTGTTCGTGTTCAGGACGATGAACAAGCCCGGTCCGTAGCTGTAGTAGTAGTCACCCCCTGCTTCTGTCAGCCCCTTCCCGGTCTGGTTCGGATTGAAGAAATGATATCCATAATCCTTTGTCAGGGAGTCATGGTTGCCGATCGTGGTTGCCTCTGCGATGCCGGACAGCTTTTCCGCGTTCAGGTAGCTGGCAAACTCCTCTTCCTTCGGGTTGCCGGTGTTGTTGACCTGGTCGCCTGCGGAAATATATAGTTGATGTCCTTGTTCTGATCCAGCGCGATGTTCAGTGTACGGTTCCACGCAAATCCATCGTTCTCAGCTGCCGTATTGGCCTCGCCGCTGTCCTCCGCAAGCTCCTCGGAGGAAGCCGTCGGCTGTCCCTTTGAGGCTCCGACCTGCGGATCACCGACATAGAGCATCTTAATCGTATCAAAAGACTGGGTGTCAAACTCTGCCGGATCTGTCTGCTTTCCATCCTTCTGGACCGTATAGAAGTACTTCGTCGATGCCTTCAGTCCCGTGACCGTCACATGATTGTAATAGTACTGGGTATCGCCCGTGAACGTTTTGTCAACCTCTCCGCTCTCTCCGTCAAACTCCTGGAGCTTGTCCTGATCCTCCCCAAAGAAGACCTTCGCATCGTCCTTTGATTTGGAATACCAGCCAAAGTTCAGCTGCGTCTGATCTGCGCCGACAGAGATGGAAACCTTCTCATAATCCGCCGCGACAGTCGGCCACTGCTTGGTCCAGTCTTCCCAGCCAGAATCCTTTCCTGTTACGCTGGAGTCATTGAAATGAGCGGTCGATGCCATTGCAGACACACTCAGGCATGCCGCAAGCGTTCCCGTCAGAATCATTCCAGTGATTTTGTGATTCAGCATTTCGTATTCCCTCCTGCAATTGTATCTTGTTGTATTTGATTACAGGAAGAGTGTAAATGCAGAATGTGAACTCTGACCGCCTGTCGCCGTGAAATGTCTGTAAAAAATAAGAAAGGCCGTCCTGTCTTCTGCTGTCACTGCGGGTCGCCCTTGCTCTCCCTGGCATAGCGGTCCGTGAACATGATGTTCAGTTCGCCCTTTGTGATAAAAGAAATCCAGGACGCGACGGCGGTCACGTGGTCCGCCATCCGCTCTACATACTTGTCGATGAACAGATAATCCAGATACTGCTCGATAGCATCTGTGTCTGCCTTGATGGCATCCCGGATTTCCTGAACATTCTTCTCAAACAGCTCATCGATGATATCGTCTGCCTTTACAACCTTTTCTGCCAGCTGAAGATCTTCATTATGGAAGGCCTCCACCATGTCAGCGACCATCTGCCGCATGGACGAGAAGGCCTCACCAAGATAAGCCGGAGGCGTGACGGTTTTCAGGGACGCCAGCTTCTTGATGTAAATGGCAATGTCACTGCAGTTGTCCGCGATCCGCTCCAGGTCACTGATCATCCGCATGTAGCTGGCAAGCCGCCTCCAGTCTGATGCGATTGGCTGCTCCTTGACAACAATCTGTATACAGCGTTCCTCAATATCTGTCTCCATCGCATCGATCAGTGCATCATTCTTCATGATCGCATTCGCTGCCACGACATCCATCTTCTCCAGCGCGATGATCGTCCGGTCAATGGCGAGCAGCACCTGCTTGCCCATCGTCTCCACCCGGTCATTGATTTCCTTCAACTCCAGGTCATATCCTTTCCGTGTTCCCATCCTTACCTCCTGACTCTCCGGGACAAACTGTCTGGCTGACTCCTTTGCAAGCCGTCTGCCTTTCTTTGGGGTGTGCTCAGCCGGTTTTCTGAAGCCACCCGCATAAGCTTCCGCAGTCCCTCAGCATGATCCCAGAAATATGAACGTCATCCTTCACGATACAGCTGACAAGCCGCTCCCAGCTTGATGGGGCCGCCTGTTCCCTGCCGTGCCCGGCAGTCAGCCGAACCTTCCGGTGATGTATTCTTCCGTCTTCTTGTTTTTCGGGTTGAGGAAGAGGTCCTTTGTCGCACCGGTCTCGATCAGCTCGCCCAGCAGGAAGAAGGCCGTCGTGTCGGAGATCCGGTTCGCCTGCTGCATGTTGTGCGTGACAATCACAATGGTGTACTTTTTCTTCATTTCCACGGCCAGATCTTCGATCTTCTCGTGGAGATCGGGTCCAGCGCCGAGGTCGGCTCATCCATCAGAACGACCTCCGGATGGACAGCAACAGTCCTCGCAATACAGAGCCGCTGCTGCTGTCCGCCGGAAAGTCCCAGCGCGGACTTGTGCAGGCGATCCTTGAATTCATCCCAGATTCCGACCTCGCGCAGAGAGGTCTCTACAATCTCATCCAGTTCGCTCTTCTTTTTGATCCCCCGGATTCTCGGGCCATAGGCGACATTCTCATAGATGGATTTCGGAAAAGGATTGGGCTGCTGGAAGACCATTCCGACTCTCTGTCTCAGCTCGATGGCGCTCATGTCTGTCTTATAAATGTCTTTTCCATCCAGAAGGACATCTCCTTCAATTTTGCAGCCTTCTACAAAATCGTTCATACGATTCAATGTCTTCAGGAAGGTTGACTTGCCGCAGCCGGAAGGTCCGATCAGTGCCGTGATCTTGTTGGCCTCGATTTCAAAGTTAATATTCTTCAGCGCATGGAAATCCCCATAGTAGAGATTCAGATTCCTCGCTGTAAACTTGCTGTTTTCACTCATCTCTTCTTATCCTCCCAAAGGCTCACTTGGTATCGCCCATCTTCTTCCGGATTCTCCCCTCCAGATAATGCGCAAGAAGGGAGAAGGACAGCACCAGAATCATCAGAATCGCCGCACTCAGATTGGCTACATCCTCCGCACCGACGGAAGCCGTGAAGGAGGACCAGATCTTCAGAGAGAGAGTCCCGCCGCGCCTGAGCGGGTTGAACGGGTTCAGCGACGGGTTGACCCACGCACGCGGATCCCACTTGATGTTGGTATCTGAACCGGATGTATACAGAAGTGCTGCTGCCTCACCGAAGCCGCGGCCTGCCGCCAGGATGATGCCCGTGATGATTCTCGGAACACAGGCCGGGATCAGAACCGACTGAATGGTCTGGCGGAGCGTCGCTCCCATGCCAAGAGACCCGAGCTTATAGCTTGGCGGGAGGTTCCTGAGCGCGTCCTCCGTCGTTGTCGTCATCAGCGGGAGGGACAGAATGGCCACAAGAATGTAATCTATGAACGACACTGCCAGAAGGCTTGGCTGCGAATGGGTCGCAACCAGAAAGATCAGATATCCGAACAGGCCAACCACAATCGACGGCAGCGAGGACAGCGTCTCGATGGCGATCCGGAGAAATTTTGTAAAGGCATTATCCCTTGCATATTCCGCCATGTAGATCCCGCCCATCACGCCGATTGGCACCGAGATCAGCAGGGAAAGGAAAACAAGATAGATCGTATTGAAAAAGTAATTACCGATCCCATTTCTGTCGAACCGGAACATCTCCGGTGTTGCGCCGGCAAAGCCCTTGATAATGACATACCCTGCAAACGCAAACAACAGCAGCAGGAAGAACAGAGCAACCAGATAAAACACGACGGTCCAGATCCGGTCCACAGCCCTGGCCCGCCCGATCAGGCTTCTGGAGGGTGTCAGGTCTTTTTTCTGTTCGTTTTTGATCTCTGTCATAATTCTTTCTTCGCCCCCTTTGCCGCAATCAGATGAATCAGGAAGATAAACAGCAGCGAGATCAGGTACAGGACAAATGCAATCGTCCAAAGCCCTGCCTTGGCTTCACTGCCTTCCATCAGCTCTGCCATCCGTGACGCGATGACGGTTGTCATCGTCGCTGTCTGCCCGAAGATCCCCTTCGGGAAGCCGGTGTCTTGCCAATGACCATTGCAACGGCAAGCGCCTCGCCGAACGCTCTCGCCAGTCCGAGGATCACACCCGTCAGCACACTCGTCTTCGCAGCCGGCAGCACGATCTGGTGGATGACCTGCCAGCGCGTCGCGCCGAGGCCATAAGCCGCCATCCTTGCGGAAACCGGTACCGCACGGATCGCATCTGCCGCTACCGTTGTGATGGACGGAAAAATCATGATTGCCAGGACAATTCCGCCTGCCAGAACCGATCGCCCGGTCTTGAGGTGGAAGAGCTGCTGAATCGCAGGAACCAGAACCGTCATGCCGATCCAGCCATATACAACCGAAGGAATCCCGACAAAGATCTCCACCGCCGGCCGCAGAATCCGGTTTCCGGCCTTCGGCGCGATCTCCGTCATGAAGATGGCGGCAGCCAGTGAGAAAGGCACCGCAATCAGAAGCGCCAGGCCGCAGACAATCAGAGAGCCAACGATAAAGACAGCCGCCCCTGCCTGTCCGCCTCCGGTCAGGTTATCCTTCAGCTTCCAGGTCGTCGTAAACAGAAATTCCCAGAGCGAGTGGTGATACTGGAAAAACAGAGCATTTCCTTTGACTGCGAGAAAGACACCGATCGCAATCGGAAGCGCAATCATCAGGAGCCCGCAAAGCATCACAAAGAATTTCCAGGTTTTTTCTTTTCCTCTGCTATACATAGATTGGATTCTCCAAAAAAGCCCACCCGAATCGATGTTCCTTCGGTGGGCGGGTCTCAGACTGTTTCTGCCTGACTTTTCCGGTTTCCGTCTTCCGGGTCCGGGCGATGTTGAAACTTACTGTGCTTCGGTTGCTGCTTCTGTCGCCGCGGCTGTATCCTCAGTCCGGTATGACCGTCTGTCTTGGTAAGCTTGGAGGATACGCAGTAGCCAAGGGACTCGACATCATCTGAGAAGTCTCCGGTGATGTAATCGATGAAGGCCTGGGTTGCCTCATCAGCGTCACCCTTGGTGTACATATGCTCATAAGCCCAGACATCATACTTGCCGCTGTAGATATTCTCAAGCGTCGGCTCGACATCGTTGATTGCAACCGTTGCGATTCCCTTCATTGCGTCCTTTGCCTCATCCGGAAGGATGTAGGAAAGAGCCAGGTATCCGACAGAACCATTCGTGTCCTGAAGCGCTTTCTGAAGCTCAGCGGAGTTATCATTCTCCATCGCCTCGCCTGCTTCCTCAGCCCCGCCAAGTGCATACTTGTCGAAGGTTGCACGAGTTCCGGAACCCTCCGGGCGAAGGACAAGCGTAATGTCCTCATCCGGGCCTCCGACATCCTTCCAGTTGGTTGTCTCTCCTGTGAAAATGGAGACGAGCTGATCGGTCGTCAGGCTCTTGACACCGCCGTCTGCTACATCCTGAGAAACAACAACTGCCATACCGATTGCGCAGACCTGATGGTCAACCAGCTCTGCCGCCTTGTCCTTATCGAGCTTCTCCTCAGCGAACACGTCAGAATCGCCAACAGTCGAAGTTCCATCTGAAACGTTCTGAAGTCCCTGTCCCGATCCGCCAGCATCGACCGTGATGTTCACACCCGGCGCGACATCGGCAAACTTGTCCGCTGCTGCCTGGACAAGCGGCTGAAGGGCGGATGATCCGGTGCAGCTGATGTCTCCGCTGAGCTTGGACAGATCAGAATCCGCGAATGCTGTCATGCTCATTGCCATTGCACCGATCATTGTAAGTACAGCTACCTTCCTGAACTTCATGTTTTTTCTCCTTTTTGAGATGTTGCTCTTTTCGAGATGCTGTTTTTAATTTCCTTTGTTACAGCCCGAATCGTACCACCCGAAAAAGGACCCGTTCCACCAAAGTCCGGTAAAGTGTGAAATGATTCCTAGAAAATAATGTATCAGATTTGTAAAGTCAGGTTCACTTTACATACCCTTTACATAAATTACCATTGTAATTGACACAGCCATGGTATGTTTTCCTATGTACTATCTAAGGAAATGCGGCGTTCGGGTATCTGTCAGATGTCTGCGCCTCATTCATGGTCACTGTTTCAAGGGTTTCACTATTTCAGAGGATCGAACATGAACATTTTCTCTATTCTCACGCTGATCGGCGGCCTGGCACTGTTCCTCTATGGCATGAAAGCCATGGGAGACGGGCTGACGATGCTCTCCGGCGGCCGCATGGAACAGCTGCTGGAAAAACTGACCTCCACCCGCTTTTCCGGTGTCCTCCTCGGTCTGGCCGTCACGGCCGTCATCCAGTCTTCCTCGGCGACGACCGTCATGGTGGTCGGCTTCGTCAACTCCGGCATCATGAAGCTGGAGCAGGCCGTCGGCGTGATCATGGGCGCCAACATCGGAACCACCGTGACCTCCTGGCTGCTCTCCCTGACCGGGGTCAGCGGGAACGCTGTGTGGATCAAGCTGCTCAAGCCCTCCTCATTTTCCCCGATCCTCGCACTGATCGGCATCTGCTTCCTCATGTTTTCCAAGAAGGAGAAGAAGCATAACATCGGCATGATCCTGATGGGCTTCGCCGTCCTGATGTTCGGTATGGAGACGATGTCCGATGCTGTCGCGCCGCTCGCGGACGACAGCCGCTTTACATCCATCCTTCTGATGTTCAGCAACCCGGTGCTCGGAACCCTGATGGGACTGGCAGTCACCGCCATCATCCAGTCCTCCTCCGCCTCCGTCGGTATCCTGCAGGCACTTGCCTGACCGGGATTGTGCCGTTCAAGACAGCTATCCCGATTATTATGGGGCAGAACATCGGAACCTGCGTCACTGCGCTCATTTCCTCCATCGGAACGAGGAAGAACGCACGGCGTGCGGCGATGATTCACCTGTACTTCAACCTGATCGGCACCGTTCTGTTTATGCTGGCATTCTACACGCTGAATCACTTTGTGCATTTTGCCTTCATGGGAGAGATGGCGACGCCGGCCGGGATCGCCGTCATCCACAGCCTGTTCAATATCATCACAACGATCGTACTCTTCCCGTTCGGCAACCAGCTGATGAAGCTGGCCATCCTGACCGTCCCGGACAAGCATTCGAAGTCCGATGTTGCGGAGGATGCGGCCACTGTCCTCAGACGGCTTGACGTTCATCTGCTGGATCGGCCTGCGATGGCGCTGGAGCAGGCAAGGTATGTGACGAACCGCATGAGCGAGCTCTCCCGCGAGGCCGTCACCGATGCCCTGTCTATGATCGATTCCGGCTTTGACGAGGATCTGGATGTCAAAATCCGGGAACTTGAAAATACGATCGATACCCTGGAGGACAAGATCGGGAGCTATCTGATTCAGATCCCGGGGCATGATATGTCCCAGAGGGACAGCCGTCTGTATTCACTGATCCAGCACAACATCGGAAACTTCGAGCGGATTTCGGACCATGCAGTCGGCATCTCGGACACTTTCCGGGAAATGGATGAAAAGAAGCTTCATTTTTCGAGCGAGGCCTGCAGCGAGCTGAAGGTCATGCGTCAGGCTGTCACGGACATTCTGGATATGTCAACCGACTCGTTCTGCACGCTGAACACGGAGAAGGCCGAGTACGTCCTGCCGCTCGAGGAAGTCATCGATGCCCTGAACCTGGAGGAAAAGCAGCGCCATATTGAACGTCTGCGCAAGGGAAGGTGTACAATAGAGCTCGGCTTTATCCTGGCGGACCTGACAACCTACATGGAACGCATCTCCGACCACTGCTCGAATATCGCGGTTTGTACATTATCATTGAAGGAAGACGAAATCGGCGTTCATGAGTACCAGGACATCATCAAGACAAGAAACAGCGAAGCCTATAAGAAAGGGCTGCGCGAGATGGAAGCGCGGTATCTTCTTCCGAAAGCAGAAGCATAAATGGTAGAAAGGGCAGAAAGGGAGGGTTTCAATGAAGAAAAAAATCAATGCAAGCCTTCTTCTCATCTCGATCATCGCCATCATCCTGACAGGGATGCTTGGCACGATCGTGACCTATCAGCTGTTTCAGTCGCAGCTGGAGGCAGACCTTGCCTCCGACGCCGATATTCTCCGTGACAGCGGCTTGTTTGACGATCCTTCCAAATCCTCCGCCGCCCATTTTTCATTTGGCTCTGATGAGATCCGGATCACATGGATCGACAAGGACGGGACTGTTCTGTACGACAACCGGACAGACGCCTCAACGATGCCCAGCCACGCAAACAGGCCGGAATTCCGGGAGGCACTCGAAAAAGGAAGCGGGACGACCGTCCGCCGCTCCGACACCCTGAATAAGAGCACCTTCTACTATGCGCTTCTCCTTCCAAATCAGACGGTGATCCGCGTTGCGAAGGTCAAGAGCAACATGCTGTCTCTGTTTGAGGCTTTTTTGCCCGGGCTTCTCGCGATCGTCGCACTTGCCTTCCTGTTCAGCATCGTGCTCGCTCATTTTCTGACGAAAAGTCTGGTCTCTCCGATCGACACCATGGCGGAGAAAATCGGATCTTCCATGGAAGCGCCCTATCCGGAGCTGGTTCCCTTTGCGAACAAGATCCGGGCCCAGCATGAGGACATCCTGAAGTCCGCAAAGATGCGCCAGGACTTTACGGCGAATGTCTCCCATGAGCTCAAAACACCGCTGACAGCCATATCTGGATATGCAGAACTGATCGAAAACGGAATGGCCTCCGGCTCCGATGTGACACGTTTTGCCGGTGAAATCCAGTCGAATGCCAGACGTCTGCTGTCCCTGATCAACGACATCATCAAGCTGTCGCAGCTGGACAACTTTGAGGACCGTCAGCCGTTCGAGAAGGTTGACCTCGAAAAGGTTGCCCGCTGCTGCGTGGACAATCTGCAGGTCTCCGCCGGAAAGAACAAGGTCCATCTGTATTTTGAGGGAAAACCGGCCGCGGTTCTCGGAAGGGAAGAAATGCTGAGTGAGCTTGTCACGAATCTCTGTGACAACGCGATCCGATATAATTACCCCGGCGGCTATGTGAAGGTCTCCGTCTACACAGAAGAAGGACAGAGCGTCCTGGTGGTGAAGGATAATGGGATCGGGATTCCAAAGGAACAGCAGGACCGCGTTTTTGAGCGCTTCTACCGGGTCGACAAGAGCCGCTCCAAGAAAACCGGCGGAACAGGACTTGGTCTCGCACTCGTCAAGCACATCGTCCTGCTCCACAATGCCAGCCTGACACTTGATTCCGCCCCCGGCGTCGGAACGACCATCACCGTCAGATTCTGAAATCAGCGTTTTCAGCCAGAACCTCCATCAGAATGATTCCACGGCGACCCGAATCGCGCGGCGCCGCTCAGAACAGTTTCTTCAGGTTCTGGTAGACAGCACTGGCCGGGAGACCGACCACGTTCGTATAATCTCCCCGGATGCCCGTGATATAACGGCCGAAAAATCCCTGAATACCGTACCCTCCTGCCTTGTCCATCGGTTCCGCGCTGTACGCGTAGTCGTGGATCTCCTCATCTGTCATCGGCGCAACCTCGACCTCTGTCGTCTCCGCGAATGTCACGCTTCTGCCCAGGCCCGTCCCGATCAGCGTAACGCCGCTGCAGACCTGATGCGTGTGTCCCTGAAGAAGCCGGATCATCTCCTCCGCCTCCTCATGCGAGTGAGGCTTTCCAAGAATTCTCCCGCCTGTGCAGACCACC
>USJM01000018.1 GCA_900555005.1 uncultured Lachnospiraceae bacterium
CCGTCACACCCGGGAAGCCCGGTTCTGACATTTCCATCTCTGTCTGCGGGATGGGTTCTCCGGGAACAAAGTCTGCCCATTCAGGTTCAATGTCTGAATCAGCCCGGTGAAATAGGCTCCGTAACTCTGGTCGCCAAACGAGGGATCATTGAGCGCGGAGAATTCTGTTGAAAAAACGATGTTTCCGTTTTCATCAACCGTACACGCGCTGCTCTGCAGCTGATAATAGGCATCCGCCGCCGCATGGATTTTGTCAGAAACCGCACTGACGGCTGCCGAATCGTAGGCACCGGACGGGTTCATCTGCCCCGGGAAAATCTGCCGGACCGCATTGATGAACTGATACACGCAAAGTCTGTCATAGGCCTGCTGGAGAACCGTTGCGGTTGCATTGCCCGTCATCGCCGCGACCCGGCTTTTCACAGCATAGGTTGTTACTGTCCTTGATGCCCCGAAAAAGTCTGTCACAGTTGTTTCGCCGCTGTCGGCCAGCTTTGAGCGGAACAGCTCAAACGCCTCCTGAAAGACTGCGGCGGCCGTGTCGGATGAAAGGTTGTCAAAGCCTTCATTCGCCAGGCCCGTCAGGCGGTTCACATCGGACAAGAAGGTATTAACCGCTGTCAGCGTATCCGGATCTGCCTCCTGTGTGCCGTCGCTGTCATCCTGGATGACGGTCTGCCCATCCCCCGGCAAATCATCGCTGCCTTCGTTCCCCGGGTCTATGATGACCTGGTTGCCGGTGTCGTCACTGTTCCCGGAGACAACCGTTCCATCGTCTCCGGACACTGCTTCGGGATTCTCTGCCGCCGGATTCTGTGCCTGTGCACTGCCGGCAGCATCCTGGTTCTGACTGCCCTCTGCAGAAGAATCCCCTGCAGCCTGCCCCTGACCGGAAACGACTGTGTCCGCAGCCTGTGTCAGTGTACTGTCTTCGTCCTCCACATCGGCACTGTCATCATCCGAATCTGCATTCGACGAATCGGCCCCGTTGAAAAACTGATATTCATTCCCGCTCCCGTAGTTTGCCGGGAGTCTGCCGCTCTGCATCGTTGCCAGGTCCTTCTGCATGCTGGTCAGCGTCAGCTCAAGTCCCTGCCGTGTCAGGTCCTGTGCTTCACGCTTGAGCTTGTCAAGATCCATGTCATAGGTCATCAGCTTGTCGCCCTTCTTGACCTTGTCCCCCTGCTTTACATAGACCTTCCTGACTGTATGCGATGTATCAAGCTCCACGGACTGTGTATCCTTTGAGATAATGGTTCCGTAGAGGGTACTGGCAGCCCCCGTGCCCCCCATCGAAGCCTCATTGACACTCGGAACCGATACAACCTCGACCGGCTGAGCCTTTTTCTTCATCCCCATCCCGATTCCATAAGCCGTTCCGACAATCAGTGCCGTTCCAGCCGCGATGGAAATGATCAATCCCTTTACCTTCATGATGGCTCCTCCTTTGTCAAAGAGCCGTGTCTGAGCCGATCCGCCGAGCGCTGTCTCATTCTGGCAAGCGCTTCCTCTGCTTCTGCCTCCGCTTTCCGCTCCGCCTGCTGCGCTGCATTGACCTGTCCGTTCCGCTCTGAAATCACACCATCAAAAATGTCGCAGACTCTTCTTGCATAGGCTGCAATGTCAGGCGAATGCGTGATCATAATCACGGTGACCCCCTCCTCATTCAGCTGCTGGAACAGCTCCATGATCTGGAGACTGGAATGAGAATCCAGGGCACCGGTCGGCTCGTCCGCCAGGAGAACCCCCGGGCGGTTCACCATCGCCCGGGCAATTGCAACCCTCTGCTTCTGGCCGCCTGAAAGCTGTCCCGGGGTAAATAAAACCCTTTCGCCCAGCCCGACCTTCTCCAGCGCCTCGCGTGCTCTTTCCCTGCGCTCCTTTTTCGGCACCTTTGCATAGACAAGCGGCAGAGCAACATTCTCAAGCGCTGTCTCCCTCGCAAGAAGCTGGAAATTCTGGAAAACGAACCCCAGGTTCATGAGTCTGATCTTCGCGAGCGAATTGTCGTCCTTGCCAAGCACATCTTCCCCATTGAGTTCGTATGTCCCTGAATCGGGTCGATCCAGGCAGCCGATGATATTCATGAGGGTTGATTTTCCGCTGCCGGAAGGTCCCATGATGGCGACGTACTCTCTTTTTCTACATGGAGCGATACGTCGTGGAGCACAGGGACATCCAGCTTGCCTGTATGGTAGGCTTTATTGATATGTTCTAACTTCAGGATCAATTGAATGCCTCCGCTCAGTTTATCCCATCGCTGTCCGCCGGATCATCCGCAATCGGAGCCTCCGACGACTGATCAATCGGAACCATGGGCACCTCCGTCTCCTCGCTGTCGGCATCGTACACCTCTGTTCCCTCCGTCCAGGACTCTGTTCCGGAAAGATCAAGATTCGCGCCTTCCCCGATAAACGGGCTTCCGGCTCCGCCCATGACGCCTTCCGGCAGCGTCTCCGTCTCCAGGCTGCCTTCCTCGTCCAGATTCACATCGCCCGTGGCGGTATCATCATTGTAGGCGACCGGCATGCCTTCCTTCAGGCTGTCCGACGGCTGACAGATATAGTCATCCGCATCAAGGCCGCTCTTCACCTCGGTTTTCTGCTGGTCCTTGTCTTCCTCACCCAGCTCTACCTTCCGCTTTTCAAGCGTGTTATCGTCTGATGCCGCCCAGACATAGGCATTGCCATCGGCATCCTTTACAAAATAGTAATCATCAAGCCAGATCCCCGGTTTCTGGTCAGCCTGCCCAAGATCCTGCTCAATATAGACATGTTGTCCGAGCATCAGGCCGTCGGAGGATTTCAGTTCCACATAGAACGGATAGTTGGTGGAGCTGTTACCGCTGCTGTCCTGGTCCGAATATCCGGAATTGCTGTCGGCGCTGCTGTCGCTGCCCTGATCGGTCTTGATCTGCGTAATTGCCCCCTTCCAGATGGTGGATGCATCCACCCTGGAATGCACCAGGACCTGTTCTCCAACGTAGATCGAACCAATATTCTGCTCATTGCATGACGCCTTGATCCGGTACGTTCCGACCTTGAGAAGCGTAATGTAGGCGGAGGAGTTTCCGGAATCCGTGGAATCGACCTGCGAATCCGAGTCCCCGGAAGCTGCGCTTTCGTTGATCGTCTTGACAACCCCGTCGATATCCGAGGTCACCGTCGAGTTCTCAATCTGTTCATTGATACTGTCGATCTTGGCCTGCTTGGACTTGAGCTCAAGTTTCTGCTGCTTGAGGTTGTTCTCTTCCTCCAGTGCCTGCAGCTTTTTTTCCGGTGTATTGGCAGATGCAAGCTGCTTCTCCAGCTCCTTTGCCTTCGCTTCCGACACGTCGACCGAATTCTGAAGCCGCTCGAGGTCAATCTTCGCCTGTTCAAGCTTGTCCTTCATTGATTCGGTATCATAACGAAAGAGCCTGTCCCCCTTTTTGACCTCATCGCCTTCCTGAACATAAGTCTCCGCTACCTTCCGTCCGCTGGCGATGCTGTATTTTTTGGTTTCCTGCGGTTCAACCTTCCCGGAGAACTTCTCAATCAGTCCGTCCCCGCTTCCCAGATTCGCAAGTGTCCGCACGCTGTCAAGGTAGACGGCGTTCGGATCCGTGGAGGACACCCTGCCTCCCGCATTTTCCGTCTCATCTTCCCTGCTGAGGGCCGGAATCACCTTTCCAAGATATTCGTTTGTAAATGTCTGAAGCTTTCCTGTTCTGTAGAGCCCGTATCCGGTTCCCGCGACAACAGCTACGATAACCAGTGTGACAATTGCCTTCTTCATCGACATGAACCTGCCTTTAATCTCCTGTCTTCGGCTTCGTGTAAACGAGCCTGATCCGTTCCCATCTTACGACTGATCTGTGACAGAAACGTGAACAACATACTGTTATATCTACTTTTATCGATATTGACTTTCCAAAACGCATTCAGTACAATGTTTTCATGAAAATACTGAAAAAAACCAAATTCATACCTGCAGTGTTGTGTACCTGCGCCGCGGCTGTGCTTGTCTGCGTCGGGATTGCCCGGCATGCCCATCGGCTGAACGCGCCCGAGAAGGCTGTCCGGGACAGTCTCATGCTGATTGAACAGCAAGGCAGCAAGGACGCCGCTGACCTTTTTGCCCCTTCTGCCTCCGGTGCCCAGAGCGCCTCTTTCTCCGATCTGTCTGACACCGGAAGGGAAGCGCTTCGCGCCTATTTCTCCGGGTTTTCTTTCCGCATCCTGGACAGTCACATCGATGGTGAAACCGCAGCGGTCGACGTGGAAGCGACCGGCTTTGACGCGGACGCACTTGCCAGGTCAATCCGAAAAACACAGCTTCGCCAGGAATACAACGAAAAGCTTTCCGATGACGAAAGCACTCTTTCCAGTGACGGACAGGAAGATCAAATCTACACCCTGATGAAAAACGCCCTCTCTTCCGGAAGCTTTCAGAAAACAGCGACCAGAGAAACGATCCACCTTACAAAAAACAAGGGAGACTGGACCGTCGTCTCTGACAGTGCACTCCGCACACTTCTGACAGGAGGACTGATTGAAAAGCTGAATGATCCGGACCTTCTGAGTCCGAACGACGTCCTCTCCGTTTACCTTGACCGCTACAAGACCCTGTCTCCTCAGGAATGGGCAGAAGAGCTGAACTCTCCGGACCTCTTTCAGATCTCCTCACAGGACAGCGAAAAACTGAATGATCTTTATTATCAGAAGGCTGCAGATGTATTCAAATACACGATCGAAGAGGTGCGGACAGAAGGCAGCGTCGCACAGGCTTCCATTCAGGTTACGGTTGTCAACATGTCTTCCGTTCTCTCCTCATACCACCAGAAGCTTATTGACTATGCGAAGACAACGGACTCCATCACGGCCGATGATTCAGCTCTCTCCGGTAAGAGCGTCTTGCTTTTGAGAGAAGCCCTTGAGGAGAACGCTGACCCGAAAACCGTTCCTGTCAGCATTCGTCTGGAAAATCGTAAGAGCGGCTGGCAGATTGTGGATACCTCCGGTCTGACGAATGCCCTCCTCGGCGATATGCCCGCAGCCGCTGATCTCTTCCATGAAAGCTGATCATACGCCGGTCCGGCCGTCTGCACAAGAAACAGCTCTGCAACAGTCTGATTGCCTGGCCTTTTCTGGCCGTCAGCGCAGGACATCCTTTCTCCGAATCATCTCATCGATCCTGTCAAGGTAGCTTCTCACATCCTTGACATTCTCAATCCGCTCGATCCTTCCGCCGGGATAGATCACCTTGGTTGACCCCGAAGCGCCGAGTGCCAGAATGCTCTGAACCTCCTCCATAATCAGAATATTGTAGATCCCCGCATGTCCGGATTTTGCATAACCGACATTCTCAAAATTGCCGGCCATGTTCTTCTGCCTGTACAGGTAGTACGGCGTCATCCCCAGTCTCCGGCAGGTCTGATGCGCACGCTCCATAATCTCATCTGACGCCCGGAAGGAAATGGATTCGTACTCATCCATATGGAGCGCCAGACGCGCTGCCCGCTTCAGTGCAAACGCATGAACCGTGATGTCATCCGGATCCAGCCGTTCCAGCGCGCACATTGTCCGGTCAACCTCCTCAGGTCCCTCTCCCGGAAGTCCGACAATCAGATCCATGTTGATGTTGTCGAACCCCATCGATCTGGCAAGCCTGAAAGCCTCCTCTGTCTGCTCCACCGTGTGTTTCCTGCCGATCAGATCCAGGGTTTTCTGGTTCATCGTCTGCGGATTGATGGAAATCCGGCTGACACGGTGCTTTTTCAGCACCGCAAGCTTTTCCTCGTGATCGTGTCCGGTCTTCCCGCTTCCACCGTGAACTCCAGCACCCGATCCATGTCAAAATGTTCCTCCAGCGCACTGCAGACCCTTTCCAGCTGCTGCGCGGTCAGCGTTGTCGGAGTGCCTCCGCCAATGTAAACCGTCTGCAGCTCTCTCCCTGGGAAACACGGCCGCTCTGCATGCCTTCCGCAGGCCGCCATCTCATGGATCAGCGCATCGACATAATGGTCCGATTCCTTCTGCCAGACTCCGATCGTTCCGGACGAAAATGAACAGTACAGGCAGATGCTCGGGCAGAATGGGATTCCGATATACAGGGAATATCCCCTCTCCGGATGGATGTTTCTTAAAATCCTTTGCTCTCTCGAGGCGATGGAAACCGCAAGCCTGGCCTTCCGGGCACTCACAAGATACTCAGCCTGAAGGTCCGCTTCTGCGGATGCCTCATCCTGATCGTTCTCAAGAAAGGCAGATGCCAGCTTCACCGGTCTGATCCCTGTCAGATCTCCCCATGGAAGCGTCCTGCCCGTCAGCGAAGACAGGCAGTCGTACAGGCAGCGCTTGAGGGCATTCTTGACAGACAGCCTCTTCTGTGCCTCCGGCAGCTGTGTCCGCGTCAGGCCTTCCATCAGCTGCCCGGTCTGCAGTTTCTCTCCGGCTTCTGCTGTCCGCCTGACCAGCAGCTGGTCCGACCTCCTGGCTTCAACCGTGATGTTCCTGCCTGAAATTGTGACCTCGATTGTCAGCTGCCCCTGTGTAATTGTTTCTCCTGTCCGACCTGGCACCCGTTCCCCCTGGCAGAGCCCTGACACATCGTCATAATCTCTGTCCTTCTGAGATGCCGGATCGGAGACGCTGACAGGGATCCCCTGAAAGAACGCGATTACCAGCGTATAGACATCGTATTCATAGCTTCTGTCGTTCAGGATGATCCTGACCTTCTTTTCTTCTGTCATCTGATTCCTGCCTGTCCAGTCCCCGGTTCCATTGTCCTGCCATCGGGCTTCTCCGCCTTCATACTCCCGCCGCCCTGCACTGCAGAACCTTATCCCGCCTTTATCTGCCCGCAATCCATTTTCTACCTGTTCACGTATGGGTTGTACTTCCGCTCATGTCCGATGCTGGTTCTGCCTCCATGGCCGGGCAGAACTGTCACATCGTCCGGAAGTGTCATCAGTCTCTTGACGGAGGCGATCAGTGAGAGCGTGCTGCCTCCAGGAAAATCCGACCGTCCCACAGACTCTTCAAACAGCGTATCCCCCGAAAACAGCAGCTTCTCCTGCGGAAAATAGTAGCAGGCGCTTCC
Organism: uncultured Lachnospiraceae bacterium; assembly: GCA_900555005.1. The sequence goes on from USJM01000018.1 coordinate 7,084, forward strand.
CACCGTGTGTCCCGGCGTCAGCAGAACGGTCGCTTCTGTCCCAAGAATCTTTATCTTCTGTCCGTCCAGGAAGAACAGATCAGGCTCAATGGTTCGCGGATGCCCGAACATGGAAGAAAGATTGTAATAGATGGACTCGCAGAACTCTTCTTCCTCCTTCGACACATAGCAGAACAGTCCGTATTTCCGCTTGAGGTCGCTTACTGACCCTATATGGTCGTCATGCCCATGTGTCAGCCAGATTGACACCGGTTTTGCCTGATGATCGTCAAGCCATGAAATGATGTTCTCCACGCCGTCTGACGGATCAATGATCAGACATTCCTTTGTCTCTGTATTCATCACCAGATAGGTATTGGTCGGAAGCTGCCCCAGCTCCAGACAATCTACAGTCAATCCTGCCATCCGTTCACTTCCTCCTGTCACAGCCTCATGAAACAGCGAAAAGAGCGTCCGCATCTGCGGGCGCCCCTTCCCTTCTTTCCTGCCATCATTCGATCTCTTGTCTCAGCCGGTTGAGCGCTCGATGTCAATCACCGAATCCACCTGTCTGATCTTCTCAATGAGTTCACGGAGCGCTGCCTTTCCGGGAACCTGAAACTCAAAGGTGATCGTTGCAAGCCCCTGCCTGTTTGTCCGGGAGGTAACCCCCTGAACGTCGATCTTCCGCTCCGTCAGAATCTTTGTGATGTCGACCAGAAGTCCTGTCCGGTTGTGCGCGAAGATTCGGATTTCCGCCATGTACAGCTTGTTTCCGTCTCCAGTTCTTGCATCATCCGCCCACTCGACATTGATCAGCCTGGACCGCTCAGACTGCGGCAGGTTGACAACATTGACGCAGTCTGTACGGTGAACTGTAATACCGCGCCCGCGCGTGATGAACCCGACAATCTCGTCTCCCGGAACCGGGCTGCAGCACTTGGACAGCCTGACTGACACATCGTCAATCCCGTGAACAATGATCCCGCTTTTGGACCGCGTCACCTTCCCGGCTTCCCTCTGGCTGCTGCCACTCAGAATGTCGGCATCTGTCACCTGATTGCTGTGATCCTTTGAATAGCATTCCTGAAGCTTGTTGACAATCTGTCCTTCCTTCAGTCCGCCATGACCGACAGCCGCCAGGACGGAATCCCAGTCGCGGAACCCGTACTTGGAAGTCGCTGCCTCCGTGTAATCAGGCCTGGTCAGTTCCGAGTAGTTCAGCCCCTTCGCTCTGCAATAATTCTGGAGTGCCTCTTTCCCGCGCTGGATATTGTCTTCCTTGCGTTCCTGCTTGAACCACTGATTGATCTTGTTCTTTGCCTGCGTGCTCTTTACAATCGAAAGCCAGTCGCGGCTCGGCCCCTTCGAGTTGGCAGACGTGATGATCTCGATCCGGTCTCCATTCTGAATCACATAATCGATCGTCACCAGCTTGCCATTGACTCTCGCACCAACCATCCGGTTTCCAACCGCAGAGTGGATGCTGTAGGCAAAATCGATGGGGGTAGATCCATTTGGAAGCGTCTTGACGTCCCCCGCGGGTGTGAAGCAGTAGACATTCTCATTGAAGAGATTCAGATCACTCTTGAGCAGCGATAAAAATTCCTTGTTGTCCGACTCCTGCTGCCATTCAAGAATCTGGCGCAGCCAGTTCATCTTCTCCTCTTCCTCTGCGGAGAGGTCTTCCTGCCGTCGGAGGCTTCCTTGTATTTCCAGTGTGCCGCGATACCATATTCAGCGACACGATGCATTTCAACCGTCCGAATCTGAATCTCAAACGGAGAACCGTTCGGGGCGATCAGCGTCGTTGCAGCGACTGGTACATATTCTCTTTCGGCATCGCGATGTAGTCCTTGAACCGGCCCGGAATGGGGTTACATCTTATGGATTACGCCGAGCGCCGCATAGCAGTCCGGGACAGTGTCCACAATGATGCGGACTGCGAACAGGTCATATATCTGGTCGATGGTTTTATTCTGATTCACCATCTTCTTATAGATGGAGAAGAAATGCTTCGCGCGGCCGTACACCTCCGCCTTGATGCCGGCTTCCTTCATCTTCGCCGAGACATCCTTCACGATTCCGTTGACGAAGGCCTGCCGCTCAGAACGCTTCAGCGCCACCTTCTCCACCAGGTCGTAGTAGACATCCGGCTCCAGATACTTCAGAGACAGGTCATCCAACTCGACCTTTACCTTGCTGATACCAAGGCGCTGTGCAATCGGGGAGTAGATATCCAGCGTTTCCCTGGCTTTTTCCTTCTGCTTCTCGGGCTTCATGTACTGAAGCGTCCGCATATTGTGAAGGCGGTCCGCCAGTTTGATCAGGATGACCCGGATATCCTTGGCCATTGCCAGAAACATCTTCCGAAGGTTCTCGGCCTGCATCTCCAGTTTGTCGGCCGAGTAGGACAGCTGTCCCAGCTTTGTGACGCCATCGACCAGAAGTGCGACTTCCTCTCCAAACTCCTTGCGGAGCTCGTCGAGCGTCATGATCGTGTCTTCCACAACGTCATGCAGAAGTCCGGCCGCGATCGTCTCCTTGTCCAGTTCCAGATCAGCGAGGATGATGCCCACGCAGAGCGGATGAATGATATACGGCTCCCCCGACTTCCGCTTCTGGTTTCTGTGCGCCTCATCCGCCACGCGGAACGCCTTTTCCACCAGTGTAATATCATCAGAGGGATGGTCTTTGCGGATGCTTGCGATCAGTTCTCTGTACAGATCGTCCGGACTGGTAAAGTCCTCCATCGTCTTCGGTCTGGCATCCGCCTGGCGGATCAGCATCCGGTCATTGTCGTTCTCTGAAGGCGCAGAAATGCCCGAAGGCTGTGTCATCTTCCGGTCACCAAGCCCCAGCGGGACCACGACCTTCTCTTTCTGTCCTTCCGGCATCTTTCCCGGAACTGCAACTTTCATCTTTTCTTCGCCATATACACCTCAGGCTTCTTCACCCGCCATCACCGATGTCTGTATTCCCTGCTCTCCGCGTCCTGAAACCTGTCAGGCACCTCAGGCACCTGCATAGCGGATCACGGACTCTACATCGTATCCCTCAAGATTCTTTCTGCCGTTCAGGCCGGCAAGCTCCATCAAAAATACACACCGGTCGACCTTTCCGCCAAGCCGCTCGATCAGCTTGATCGCAGCGGCCACGGTGCCGCCTGTCGCAATCAGGTCATCCACGATCACAACGCGCTGTCCCGGCTTGATTGCATCCTTATGGATCTCGATGGTTGCCTCGCCGTACTCCAGATCGTATGTCTGCTCGATCGTCTCGCATGGCAGCTTCCCTTTCTTGCGGACCAGAACAAATGGCTTGTGCTGGTTATAGGCAATCGGCATCCCGAAGAGAAACCCTCTCGATTCCAGCCCGACCACGACATCGTACTCATCAGGATCGCCGCACAGCTTCTGCATCTCGTCAATCGCCAGATGAAGACCGTCTGCGTCCTGCAGAACGGATGTGATATCACGAAACATGATTCCCTTTTTCGGGAAATCCGGTATGGTTCTTACGTAATCTTCGACTTTCTTCATGAGAACAGCCCCTCCACTGCCATAGTTTTTCCAGTAATGTCTGCCGCCCGAAGGCCGGTTTCTCCTCACAGCCATCAGACAGATAAACACGGAGTTCAGTATATCATTCGAATATCTTCCTTGCAAGGATGGTCCAACGCTCTGATTTCCTGTCTTTTCAAACGCATTCTTAATTTAATCTTTAATTAGCTTTCGTTTTCAGAATGCACATCTGTTTATACAAACTTTCCATAAATGTTTAAACAGTGCCTTTTTATTTGAGCAGTTCTATAATTGACGCTCCTAATTTCTTATGTTAGTATTTTGAAAGGCTTCATCAAAAACATTGCCGGGTATCCGGCAGAGGCAAGAACAGGCAAAGGGGTGTGTTACATGGTTAGTCAGAAAATCAGCAAAACTCGTGAAGACGGGATCGGGGAAATCATTCCGCAGATTGTTCAGACGGCATGTGCGTTTAAGAGCGTGATCACATTCGAAGTGAATGACAAGCATGTGAATGCAAAGAGTATTATGGGTGTTATGGCTCTCGCGAGCCAGAATGCACCGCAGCTTCAGGTCACGGCCGATGGTGAAGATGAGGCGGAAGCTGTACATGCAATTGTCGAACTGATCAGCTGACAAAAAAGTGCTTGACAATCAGCGCTTCCAGCAGTAGTATACATTCTGTTGCCACGAAATGTGTGCGTAGCTCAGCTGGATAGAGCGTCTGGCTACGGACCAGAAGGTCGCGGGTTCGAATCCTGTCGCGCACGTTCTAAGAGACGGCTGTTATCACACAGGTGTCTCTTTTTTTGTTGTATGTTTTTTTATTCCCCGGAGCAGCACCCATTGACAGCCTGCCCCGAGGAATCTTTTCTGCCTACAGTCTCTTTACCACAATGTTTCTCAGCAGAGAGCCGTATTTGTTTCTCACGGCTGCCGTAAGATATCCGAGCTTCAGGCAGTTCTCCATGCTGTACGGATTTTTCGGGGAGACCGTTCCGACCGCATAGTGGAATCCTCTTCTCCTCAGTTCCTTCTCCGCTTCCATCATCAGCATCCGCTGGATGCCATGTCCTCTGTACGCCGGCAGGACGGCAGCTGATTCCATATGTGCCGTGAACGGAAGTTCTCTGTCCGGAAGGCCTGCATCTCTTCCAAGGTTCTCCGGTCCATCCCCCGGGATATGTACAATCAGAAAGCCAACCGTTCCGCCGTCACAGTCTGCAAGCTCCGTAAAGCCCTGATCTTTGATATGCCGGCGGACAAACTCCTCGTCATCTGTTACATAGATTTCCGGGTCCTCGAGATTCTCCGCGACCGTCTTCATAATGTCCACAATGGAGGCAGCGTCCTCCTCCATCGCTGTCCTGATTGTAATGTGAGTCATAAAGTCTGCCTTTCGTTACGCACTCTCCGCAGCTGTTTCGTTTCTGAAGTCAGATTTCTTTCTGCCGCCTGTCGATATGAGAATCAGCATCGCAAATACTGCCGCGAATCCGACTGCATCGTATATGGTAAACCGGCCTCCGAAGATGGTATAGGTAATGACAGCCGCCGTAACCGGTTCTGAGAAGCCGTACAGGATCGCTTTGTCCGGCCCGATCATGGACACTCCCGTCATGTAAAAGGTAAATGCGAGGACATTGCCGACCAAAACGACAAATGCAATTCCAAAAACGCCTGCCGGAGCAGGTGTATAATGGAAGGTCCACGGGTGGAAAAGGACAAAAAAGGATGCTCCTCCAATCAGAAATGCCCACGTCTGGAGTACCGCAATCGGATACCTGTCCATAAAGGACTTCGGCACTTCATTATAAAGGGTGACCATCAGTGCACAGCCGACGCCGGTCATGACAGCCCTCGGCGATACCGGTACTGAGTCCAGCCGGCCATGTGTCGTGATGAGAAGGACGCCGGCCAGTGCCAGGACAATGGCCACCGTTTCCCGCGGTTTCGGTTTTCGTCTGGCTGTGAGGCAGGCCCAGGCAAGGATGAAGATCGGCGAAAGATCCTGAAGAATCGTGGCTGCCGCGGCACTTGACCACTGAATCGTCTGGAAATACAGATACTGGCAGATACAGACTCCTGCCGCGTAAGTCAGGATCTGCCGCACATCCTGAGCAGCCGCAAAGACCTCAAACAGCTTGTCCCGGTGCCGGATCAGGCAGTACACAAACAGAATGATGCCGGCAAGCCCCAGTCTGTACGGAACCAGCCAGCGGCTGTCCATTCCCTGATAGCGAAAGAGATACTGCCCCATCGAACCGCTCAGTCCCCAGCAGATTCCGCCGCCTGTGGCAAGAACCGCGCCCGCAAGCCCTTTCTCTGCTCTCTTTCTCTGATCCCCTGCTGCCTTGTATTCTGCCTTTTGCAATCTTGCCCGTTCCATAAATATCCAGTCTCCGCGGTCATCTTGTGTTCCGTACTCGATGATGGTCGCCGACCCCAACAGAAGGGCCGGGCGGGGGGTGGCCCGGCGCCCCTTCTCTGCGACATCCATCGGCTGCAGATTAAAGTGCAATCTGTCCCTTCACATCATCGTTCAACACATAGTAGGCTGTATTGTCATCTGTGTTGACGTACAGGCTGACCTTCTTCAGCTCGGCTGCCTTTCTCCCGAACTTCTCCGTCCAGTCCTTCTTTGCCTGATCCATCAGGTCACTGACCAGGATGTCCTTTCCGGCATACTGAACGGAAACGGACTCCTCCGGAGCTGCCGCCTTCTCTGCCGCCTTTTTCACTGCAGCTGTCTTCTTCTCTGCCTTCTTAACCGCAGTCTCTGCTGCAGCCTTTGTCTCCTCAGCTGCCTTCTTCACAGCAGAAGCAACAGCTGTCTTCGTCTCCTCTGCTGCCTTTTTCACATTCTCTGCTGCCTTCTCAGCCTTTGCAAGTGCCGGCTTTTCGACAACCTTCGCTGCAGTCTTCTCGGCCGCCGCTTCCTTCACCTCTGCTGTCTGAACCTCTGATGCCTTGACTGTCTTCTCTGCGCAGTCCTGCTCTCTGCTGCTTTTACAGCCTTGGAAGCGGATGACTTTTTCTGAACATTTCTCATAACTGTACTCCTCCTGAAACATAAAATACAATGAAGTTGTTCTTTGTCATGCGTTCACAATCGGCATCATACAACGAAACTGAAGCAAGTTCAAGCCTGCTTCCTACAAAATAAGCCCGGAATCGCCCATTTTACAGCAATTTCTGGTATAAACGAGTCCCCTCAGAGCGTCATGTGGGCCTTTCCCGCTTCCGCCTGCTTCTGCAGCTCTCTGCGGATCAGGCGGTTTTCCTCGCGCTCCACACCGGATCCTGCGTCAGAATTTCTCCCGCTGCCTCAGAGGCCTCCTGCATGATCCCGGCATCCTGATACACGTCTGCAAGAAGAAACGAAAGCTCGCCGCTCTGTCTCAGGCCGAATAGTTCCCCGGGTCCCCTGAGTTCCAGGTCCTTCCTGGCAATTTCAAATCCATCATTGGAATCCTTGAGAATCTGCAACCTCTTCCTCACAGCATCGCTTTCACTGTGATGCATCAGGATACAGTAAGACTGATCTTTTCCTCTGCCGACCCGTCCCCGGAGCTGATGCAGCTGCGCCAGCCCGAACCGTTCACAGTTTTCGATCATCATGACGGTCGCATTTGGTACATTCACGCCGACCTCCACAACGGTTGTTGAGACAAGGACCTGGATCTCTCCGTCGAGGAACCGCTGCATGACAGCATTTTTCTCCTCATTCTTCATTCTTCCATGCAGATACTCTACCCGGATATCAGGCAGGTATCGTGAAAGCGCCGCCCGGAGCGTGTCTGTATAATCAATGACATTCTCCGCCTCTATTTCTCCACTCCCGGATTCCTCCACCATCGGGCAGATCACATACGCCTGGTGGCCCTCCTTCACCTGTGACGCAATGAAGGCATATGCCTTCGGCCGGTAAGACGGGTCGACAACCGCATTTTTCACCGGAAGCCGCTCGGAAGGGCGCTCGCTGATGACCGAAATGTCGAGGTCCCCATACAGAATCACTGCGAGCGTCCGCGGGATCGGGGTTGCGCTCATGACGATGGCATGCGGCATCTCTTCCGCTTTTCCGGACAATGCCTCCCTCTGACCGACACCAAACCGATGCTGCTCGTCCGTCACAACAAGCGCCAGATTCCGGAACTGGACGTTCTCCTGGATCAGGGCATGCGTTCCGACAACAACCTGCGCTTCTCCGCTCTCAATCAGCCCGCAGGCTTCCCGTTTTTCCCTCGCCTTCAGGGAGCCTGTCAGCAGAACCGCCCTGACCGGCAGCCCGGCCTGCTGCACCAGCTTCACAAAGCCGTCATAATGTTGCCGCGCAAGAACCTCTGTCGGAGCCATCATGGCCCCCTGCATCCCCGCAGCCGCTGTCTGGACCAGCGCCAGGAATGCGATGATGGTCTTTCCGCAGCCCACATCCCCCTGGACAAGTCTGGCCATCACCTTCTTTTGAGAAAGCTCCTCCGAAATGACCTCCCAGACCTTCTTCTGGGATGCTGTGAGCTGATAGGGAAGCGACCGGATCACCGTATCCGTCTTCTGAGTTTTCGGAAGCATATAACTGTGTTCTGCGCCGTCCTTCGCTCCCGCAGCTGTTTCAGCAGCAGAATGAAATTGAAGAATTCCTCAAAAACCAGACGATGTCTGGCGTCCTGAAGCTGATCCTTACTCTGCGGAAAATGAATGGCCCGGATGGTTTCCCGAACAGGAGGCAGACTGTACCTTTCCCTGATCCACTCCGGAAGCGGATCCATCGAAAAATCAAGCGGATCTTCTCCAAGAAGCACCTGTCGAAGTGCCTTGCGAAGTGAATGTTCCGACAGACCGGCCGTCAGCGGATAGACCGGCTGCAGACTCTTCTGCAGCAGCGCATAATCGCACAAATCATAGACCTTCGGCTGAAGAAGATAAAAGCTGCGCCCTTTCGCTTTGATCTGTCCCCGGAAGATATAGGTTGTCCCGGGATGCACCTGGCTTCTCATGAACGGCATGTTGAACCAGGTGACGTCCAGCGTATCTCCGTGCGAACGGATTTTTCCTGTCACAATCCTGAAGTTCCGGAGATAGCGGACGGACAAGGCCGCCTCCACGTGTCCTTCTACAGCTACAACTGTCCCGTCGTCTCCGGCAGAGAGAGCGGAAAGCTCCACCGGGTTCTTCATTTCATCATATGCCCTGGGATAGTACCGGATGAGATCGCCGACCGTACGGATGCCTGCCTTCTCATAAACAGCGGCACTCTTCGGTCCGATTCCTTTGATCCTTGTGATGGGCGATGTCTCCTGCATATGCTCACGCTCCTGTCTTCGTCCCCTTCAAAAAGAAGACACAGGCCTTTCGCCTGTGTCTTCCCTGGAAAAACGATCTTCTGGTGCCTCCGGGCACGCTCTCTAAGTCTTTACTCCACAGAAATAATGTAGTAGTAGATCGGCTGACCGCCTGCATTGACTCGACGTCACAGTCCGGAAACGCCTCACTGAGCTTCTCCCCCAGCGCCTGCGCCTTCTCCTCCGACATCTCTTTTCCATAGTAAACGGAAATAAGCTCAGAGTCGCTGTCGACCATCTTCTTCAGGGACTCGACCGCCGTATCATCGACTTCCTTCCCGACTGCGATGATGCCATGATCCCCCACGCCCATAATATCTCCGCTGTGGATGACATTGTCGCCAATCCGGGTATCCCGGACTGCATAGGTCAGCTCAACCGTCTTGACCGCAAGAATCTCTTCTCTCATCGCGGTCTCGTTTTCCGCAGGTGTCTTGTCCGGCATGTAATCAATCATCGCCGTGATTCCCTGCGGGATGGTCTTTGTCGGAATCACGATGATCTTCTTGTCATGGATCAGATTCTGAGCCTGCTGTGCCGCCAGAATGATGTTCTTGTTGTTCGGCAGGATAAAAACCGTGTCAGCGTTTACCTTTGCCGCAGCATTCATCACATCCTCCGTGGACGGATTCATCGTCTGCCCGCCTTCGATCAGGCAGTCCACTCCGAGATCACGGAAAATACCGCCAAGCCCTTCTCCGATGGAGACGGCAACAAAACCGACATCCTTGTGCGGAGCAGGCGCCGCCTCACTGGCGGCGGGCGCCCCCCCCCCCCCCA